>JALENH010000298.1 GCA_022767895.1 Eubacterium sp. | reverse complement strand
CAGGCAGAACACGACGAACTAGCTTCTGCTATTTTAGTTACCACAAGCAGAGAATTGGCTGAGAAGGTATCAAAGCAGGTGGATGTTTTTGCTGCTTCCCTGTCGCGCAACGAGATTATTACCAAATCCATTGAAAACTATGGCTATATTTTGGTGGCAGATTCCATGGAGGATGCCATTGATGTAGTTAATGAGATTGCATCAGAACATTTGGAGATTCTCACGAAGAATCCATTTGACACCATGACCCGCGTCAAAAATGCCGGGGCTATTTTCCTGGGAGAGTACAGCAGTGAGCCACTGGGGGACTATTTTGCAGGGCCGAACCATGTGTTGCCAACCAACGGTACGGCTAAATTTTTCTCACCGCTTTCGGTGGATGATTTTATCAAAAAATCCAGTGTCATTTCTTACTCCAAAGAAGCATTGGAAGATGCCCATGAAGATATTATTCATTTCGCTAAGGCAGAACACCTGACAGCACATGCCAATTCCATTGCAGTACGGTTTGGGAAAGAGGTTTTCGACGAAAAATAGTGCTTGACGAAACTATAGATAGTATGTTATATTTTTAATGTTGTGAAAAAGTAGATGGTCCTCTGATGGAAATGAATACATTAAGAACATCAAAAAGATTAGGAGGAACAACAATGAACGAAATTATCAAGAAAATCGAAGAAGAACAGTTGAAGGCTGAAGTACCTGAATTTAAAGTTGGTGATACCGTAAAGGTATATGCTAAAGTAAAAGAGGGTCAGCGTGAGAGAACACAGGTATTTGAAGGTGTTGTACTGAAACGCCAGGGCGGAAGCACCCGCGAGACATTTACTGTCCGTAAGTTCTCTAATGGCGTAGGCGTTGAGAAGACATGGCCGCTTCACTCACCGATCGTTGAGAAGGTTGAGGTTGTTCGTCTTGGTAAAGTAAGAAGAGCAAAACTGAATTATCTGCGTGGACGCGTTGGTAAAGCAGCAAAAGTAAAAGAACTTGTAAAGTAAACATTTGCTTTTCACGGAGGCGCATGGGCATAGCTCATGCGTCTCTTTTCAAAACAAGAAACATGACACGATAGGAGTTTGTCTATGAATCTGAGATTTGAAGAAGAAAAGAAACATGAACAAAGAATGAAATTTCTTAAGGAGAGCATTCGCTTTCTCATTGCAGCTGCTCTGGTGGTTCTTTTGGCGTGGCTGATTGTTACTTTTGCCTTAAAGAAAGTGAGTGTGATTGGCAGTTCCATGGAGACAACTTTGTACAATGGGGAGGATGTTATTGTTAATAAGACGTCCTATGCTATTTTTTCTCCTCGAAGAAATCAGATTATTGCCTTCTATCCCGAAGCAGAAGAGGGAGAGGAACAGGCAACGGATGACACTGCCATTCAGATTCGGCGGATTGCCGGACTGCCTGGAGAAAAAATCCAGATAAAAAATGGAAAGCTGTATGCGGATGATGAATTAGTCGAAGAAAAATATTCTTTTGAGCCCATGTATTCTGCCGGACGTGCAGTAAGTGAGATTCAGCTGGAGGAAGATGAATATTTTGTCCTCAGTGACAGCCGAAACGATATGGACGACAGCCGGAATACATCATTTACAAAAGTCAGAAGAAAAAATATAATTGGCAGGGTGATCCTTCGTCTCAGTCCATTTTCACTGATTGGCGGGCCGGAAGAACAGAAAGAGGAAGAAAAAAAGGAATCATAGAGAACAGGAGCGACAAAATGCATTTTCAATGGTATCCCGGTCATATGACCAAGGCAAAAAGAGCGATGCAGGAAGACATCAAGCTGATTGATGTGGTGATTGAACTGGTAGATGCCAGAATTCCCGTAAGTAGTAAAAACCCGGATATTGATACTCTGGCTGGCGGAAAATCACGTATCCTGCTGATGAATAAAAGTGACATGGCAGATCCCGCCATGCTGGATGCATGGATTCGGTATTATGAAAAGAAAGGCTATCTTGCCATGGCAGTCAATTCCAAGAAGAGAAATGAACTAAAACAGGTAAATGCACTAATTCAAAAAGCCTGTAAGAAAAAAATAGAGAGAGACCGCAAACGCGGTATTCTCAATCGTCCGGTGAGGGCGATGATTGTAGGCATTCCCAATGTGGGAAAATCTACTTTTATCAACAGTTTTGCCGGAAAGGCATGTGCCAAAACCGGTAACAAACCGGGCGTTACCAAAGGAAAACAATGGATTCGCCTGAATAAACAGGTAGAATTGCTGGATACCCCTGGTATTCTGTGGCCAAAGTTCGAAGACCAGACGGTGGGGCAGCATCTTGCTTTCATCGGCTCCATCAAAGATGAATTAATCCAAAGTGTGGAACTGGCGTTGGATCTTATTGAATTTCTGGTTGACAGGTATCCGGGAATTTTAGGAGATGTATATGAAGTGGAAGAGAATCCGGATTCCGCTGCTGTCTTAGAAGCGGTTGCCAACAATCGAGGATGCCGCAAAAAGGGGGATGAGCTGGATTATGAAAAAGTAGCTTTCCTTCTGTTAGATGATTTTCGCAACGGCCGGTTGGGCAGAATAACGATAGAAAGGCCGGAGGAATTCCATGCAGAATGAGACACAAAAGCATCCCCTTCTAAAAATGTTTCTTAGTATTTCTATCTGCATTTTTACGGCATTGCTTCTTGCCCTTATCATAACGCAGTATGTGGCTCGCCATACATCGGTGGAAGGAAGTTCCATGGAACCTTCTCTGTCTGATGGTGATCAAATTATTGTAGAAAATATCAGCTATTACCGGCATGAGCCGGAGCGTTTTGATGTCATCGTATTTCCCAATGGGGAAGGCGTCAATTATATTAAACGGATTATTGGACTGCCCGGCGAAACGGTGCGAATTGCCGATGGCTATATTTATATCAATGGAGAACTTTTGAACGAGAACTACGGTAATGAACTGATTGAAGAACCGGGAATTGCCTCCTCTGGGATTACGCTGGCAGAAGATGAATACTTTGTGCTTGGCGACAACCGCAACGCCAGTGTCGACAGCCGCCGGACTGAGGTGGGAAACATCCACCGGACAGATATTCAAGGCAAAGCATGGATACGGTTTTAACCTTTTGGAAGTGCCGGAAGTATTGAATAGGAGAGCGAGAGAATGGAAATCGAAAAAAAATTTTTAGTAAACGAACTTCCCACGGATTTGCCACAATATGAACTTTGGGAAATCGAACAATGTTATCTTTGTACCAAACCAACAATCCGAATTCGTAAAAAAAATGATTCCTATATCCTCACATACAAGAATCCTGTCCATTCGGAAGAGGCTCTGTGTATGTCAGAGGAGACGGAACTTCCTCTGACAAAAGATTCTTTTGAACATTTAAAGAAGAAATGTGACGGAAGATGTATTCAGAAATCCAGGTATCGGATACCCTATGAAAAATGGGTGATTGAACTGGATGTTTTTCATGGCGACTATGAGGGATTTTACATGGCTGAAGTAGAATTTTCGTCCACAGAGGAAAGTAACATGTTTCATCCACCGTCATGGTTTGGAAAAGATGTGAGCGGAGATTATCACTACTCCAATAGTTATATGTCACAAAAATAATTTTCTACTTGTCATTTCCTTCTTGTAGACTTATAATGGATAGTGACAAAAAACTAAGGAGGTTATGACTATGTCATACGTAGATGAGGTATTGGCTGAATTGATTGAGAAGAACCCGGCAGAACCGGAGTTCCATCAGGCAGCGAAAGAAGTTCTTGAATCCCTTCGTCCTGTTGTTGAGCAGAACGAGGAAAAATTCCGCAAAGATGCTTTGCTTGAGCGTCTTGTAAACCCAGAGAGACAGATTAAGTTCCGTGTACCATGGGTAGATGACAAAGGACAGGTACAGGTAAATACCGGTTACCGTGTACAGTTCAACAGTGCAATAGGACCTTACAAAGGTGGTCTTCGTTTCCATCCATCCGTAAACCTTGGTATTATCAAATTCCTCGGTTTTGAGCAGATTTTCAAAAACTCCCTGACCGGCCTTCCAATCGGCGGTGGTAAGGGTGGTTCCGATTTCGATCCAAAAGGAAAATCGGACCGTGAAGTAATGGCATTCTGCCAGAGCTTTATGACAGAGCTCTGCAAGCACATCGGTGCAGATACTGACGTACCAGCTGGTGATATCGGTGTAGGTGGACGCGAGATCGGTTATATGTTTGGACAGTACAAGAGAATCCGTAACGCTTATGAGGGCGTTCTGACAGGAAAGGGACTTACATATGGTGGTTCCCTTGCCCGTACAGAAGCTACCGGTTATGGCCTTCTGTACTATACACAGGAAATGATGAAATGCAACGGACATGATCTGGCCGGTAAGACAGTTGTTGTTTCCGGTGCCGGTAACGTTGCTATTTACGCAACTCAGAAAGCACAGCAGCTGGGTGCAAAAGTGGTAACTGTTTCCGATTCCACAGGTTGGATTTATGATTCAGAAGGTATTGATGTTGAACTTCTGAAGGAAGTAAAAGAAGTGAAGAGAGCACGTCTGACCGAGTACGCAGCAGCAAGACCAAGTGCTGAATACCATGAAGGCAAAGGCGTATGGAGTGTGAAATGTGATGTAGCTCTTCCATGTGCAACTCAGAACGAGCTGGATATTGATGACGCTAAAGCACTTGTTGCTAATGGTGTTATTGCAGTAGCAGAGGGTGCCAACATGCCTACAACTTTGGAAGCAACCGAGTATCTGCAGGCAAATGGTGTACTGTTTGCTCCTGGTAAAGCTTCCAATGCCGGTGGTGTTGCTACTTCCGCACTGGAGATGTCTCAGAACAGTGAGAGACTGAGCTGGACATTTGAAGAAGTAGATTCCAAGCTTCAGGGCATCATGGTAAATATTTTCCATGCTTGTGACGACGCTTCCAAGAAATATGGTTTTGAGAAAAACTATGTAGTAGGAGCAAATATTGCAGGCTTTGAGAAAGTAGCAGATGCTATGACCGCTCAGGGTATTGTATAATCACTGAATTTGACAATATGGATAGTCCCGGAAACTTATGTTTTCGGGACTATTTTCTTTTTTTGCGTTGTCGCCACACGCCAAAAAAAGCGTCAAACAATCCTTGCATTCCCAGTTTCGGTCTGCTACAATTTTTCTCACAAGGTTATTAGTTATAATAATGGGAAGGGAGTCTATATGACCAAAAAAATTTTTATGGAACTTTTGACTGAGGAGCTGAGAAAGCATTTTCCTCCTGATGAGTATGAGCTGAATGGAGATGTTTTTCTTAAAAACAATGATACGAAGAGGCATGGCATTGTAATCCGACGTATCGGCGGAGTCATCGCACCTACCGTATATATTGATCACTTTTACAGTGACTATTGCAAAAAGAAGAATACCGTAGAAGAAATTGCCTTTCAGATTTATATGGCAATCAAGGGATTTGATGTCCAGGAAGATCAGTATCGTACTTTTTCAGCAGATTTTCAGACTTGTAAGGAGAAAATTATTTACAGGCTTGTTTCAATGGAAAGGTCCGAGACTTATGTGGCTGGTATTCGCCAGTTGCCATGTCTCGAGTTGGCAGGTGTTTTTCTCGTTGTACA
>JALENH010000290.1 GCA_022767895.1 Eubacterium sp. | reverse complement strand
CTTCAATCACAACGTACATAGCGTCCGGGTGCTGGATGGTATTATTCATCGGAATATCAGCTTGCAGACGTTGGATGGTGTCCTATGTCACAATGGGGAACTGGAGCTGCAGGAGTATGCGCCCTGCGAGATGTCTACCTTTGTAGAATACGATGAAAAGGTAGAAAAATGCTATGTAGATGAGAGTAATATCGGCCGGCTGACGCCTTGTACGCTGGAGGGATGTGTCATGCGGATTTGTGATATCATCGCCTATCTTGGCAAGGACCGGCAGGATGCTATGCGCCTTGGCTTGGTGGCGAAGGAGGCATTCTCCGGAGGAGCCATCGGTGTCACCAATGGCGAAATCATCAATAATCTCATTGTCAATCTCATTGAGAACAGCTATGGCAAACCGTATTTGAAAATGGATGAGGAATATTTCCGGGCGCTTCGTCAGGCGAAAACGGAAAATTATGAGATGATATACAACAATAAGCAGCTGAATGATTTGTATGAGGGGCAGATTCGTCCGATGTTTGGCGAATTGTATGAGGAGCTTCTGCGTCAGGTGAAGGCACACGACAAGAACGGCATTTTGTACCGCCATCACATGAATTACGTGAGGGAAAATAACTGGTACGATGCGGCAGAGTACGCGGCGTACGAAGCCACGGAGCCGAACCAGATTGTGGTGGACTATCTGGCGAGCATGACAGATGACTATTTCATCGCTCTGTACCACTATTTATTTCCGAAGGGAAAACATGATGTGAAATTCACCGGATACTTTGACTAGGCAAAGGATTCGTGATATGATAGAAAATATTAGAATCAGACATAATAAGAGGAACCTAATGATTGGAGGAAAAAATGGAAAAAGAGTTAGTGATCGTACTTGATTTTGGCGGACAGTACAACCAGCTGGTGGCCCGCCGTGTCCGTGAATGCAACGTGTATTGTGAGATTTATTCGTACCGCACGGACCTCAGCAAAATCAAGGAAATGAATCCGAAGGGCATTATCCTGACGGGAGGCCCCAATAGTTGCTACGAGGCTGATTCCCCCACATATACGAAGGAATTGTTTGAACTTGGCATCCCGGTACTGGGACTCTGCTATGGCGCCCAGCTCATGATGCACGTGCTGGGGGGCAAGGTGCAAAAAGCTCCTGTCCGGGAATACGGCAAGACGGAGGTGTTCGTTGACCGTTCCTCCGACCTGTTCGAGGATGTGTCGGAGACAACCGTCTGCTGGATGAGCCATTTTGACTATATTTCCCAAGTGGCAGAAGGATTCCGTATCACGGCTCACACCGCCGACTGCCCGGTGGCAGCAGCGGAAAATGCCGAGAAGGGCCTGTATGCCATCCAGTTCCATCCGGAAGTGCTTCACACCCAGGAAGGCACGAAAATGCTGTACAATTTTGTGCGCGGTGTCTGTGACTGTGCCGGCACATGGCGCATGGATTCTTTTGTGGAGAATGCCATCCGGGAAATCCGTGAGAAAGTCGGCGACGGCAAGGTGCTCTGCGCCCTGTCCGGCGGCGTGGATTCTTCGGTGGCTGCCGTTATGTTGTCGAAGGCCATCGGCAACCAGCTGACCTGCGTGTTCGTGGATCACGGCCTGCTGCGGAAGGACGAGGGCGACGAAGTGGAAGAAGTTTTCGGCCCCAATGGCAACTACGAGCTGAACTTTATCCGTGTCAACGCCCAGGAACGTTATTATAAAAAACTTGCCGGTGTCACCGAGCCGGAGCAGAAACGCAAAATTATCGGTGAGGAATTTATCCGTGTCTTCGAGGAAGAGGCCAAGAAAATCGGTGCCGTGGATTTCCTCGTGCAGGGCACCATTTACCCGGATGTAGTGGAGAGCGGTCTGGGCGGTGAATCCGCCGTCATCAAATCCCACCACAACGTAGGTGGCCTGCCGGATTACGTAGATTTCAAGGAAATCATCGAGCCCCTGCGCGACCTGTTCAAGGACGAGGTGCGCAAGGCAGGTTTGGAGATGGGAATCCCGGAAAAACTTGTGTTCCGCCAGCCATTCCCGGGGCCGGGTCTGGGCATCCGCATCGTCGGCGAGGTCACGGCAGAGAAGGTGAAAATCGTACAGGAGGCGGACGCCATCTACCGCGAGGAAATCGCCAATGCTGGTCTCGACAAGACCATCGGCCAGTATTTCGCCGCATTGACTAATATGCGGAGCGTCGGCGTCATGGGAGACGAGCGCACCTACGATTATGCGGTGGCACTGCGTGCGGTGAATACCATCGACTTCATGACGGCGGAGAGCGCAGAGATTCCATTCGATGTGCTCCAAAAAGTGATGAGCCGGATTATTAATGAGGTCAAGGGGGTTAACCGCGTGTTCTATGATTTGACCAGTAAGCCGCCTGGGACGATTGAGTTTGAATAAATCGAGTTGCTTAAAAAAGCCAGTGTTTATGCGGGTTTCAGCGATTTCGATTAGTCTTTTGATAACAAATTGATAACAGT
>JALENH010000257.1 GCA_022767895.1 Eubacterium sp. | reverse complement strand
GTATTGGATTTTACGAGAACAGCGTCGGTATCCATTGGAACTGCCAATGAAGGAGATGCAAGAGAATGGGGAGTGGCAGATACGCCACAGTATTTTTGCAACGAGATCAAGAAAAATTATCTGTTTGGTAGTCGTTCTTTCAGCATATTCGATGCAGAGACGATGGAACTCGTTTATGACAGCGGCAATCAATTCGAAAAGAAAACAGCACAATGTCTGCCGGATTATTTCAATTGTTCCAATAATGATATTGAACAGGGCAGCCGCAGTCAGAAAAAAGGACCGGAACCGACCCCGACGACTACTCCGACTCCTATACCGACAGCAACGCCTACAGTATCACCTAATGGGACACCGGCTCCAACTGCTGAGGCAGCACCTACTACAACAATTAAGGTTGGAAAAGCACAAATTGTTTCTGTAAAAAAGAAAAGCGGAGGAAAACTTCAGATTAAGATTATGAAGGTTTCCAAGGCGGATGGCTATGAGGTGAAAGTTTCCACAAGTAAAAAATTCTAGAAAAAGAAAACAACAGTAAAAAAGGTAAAGTTTATGGGAAATATTCCAAGGTAAAGAAAATAACGTATTAGAGAATTTACGATATTTATCAGACAGGGACCATTTGCGCAAGCGAATTGACTTGTGCGGGTGGTCCCTTTTATTGCGTGGGGGAATTTGACCCAAATTTTACATAAATTTCAGACAGCCATCTCTTGGAATTTACGAGAGGGTAGTATGCTTGTTTTGGATACAAATTATCTGGAAATGGAGGAGAAGAACAATGAATAGTACAGTAGAAATAATTTTTGGTCTGGTGGGAGGACTGGCTGTCTTTCTGTATGGCATGAACATGATGAGCGAATGTCTTCAGAAGGCAGCGGGCGAAAAGATGAAATCCATTTTGGCAATGCTCACAAAAAATCCGGTGCTGGGTGTGCTGGCGGGAGCCTTGACGACAGCGGTGTTGCAGAGCAGCAGTGCCACAACGGTAATGGCTATTGGCTTTGTGTCTGCCGGACTGATGAAACTGCCTCAGGCGATTTCCATCATTTTGGGAGCCAATATCGGAACAACCATGACGGCACAGATTATTGCCTTTAAAATCAGTGATTACATATTTATCATTATCTTTGTGGGATTTATCATATCCTTTATGGCAAAATCAGAAAAACTGAAAAATATCGGACTCACCATCTTTGCATTCGGGCTGTTGTTTTTGGGAATCGAGACCATGGGGGATGTCATGAAACCACTGGCTTCCAGCCCGGTCTTTACTGACATGATTAGTAAAGTGGCAGATATCCCGGTACTTGGTGTGGCAGTAGGTACTTTGATGACGCTGGTGGTACAGAGCAGTAGTGCCACCATCGCCGTACTGCAGAACTTTGCCTCCCAGGCGGGGCCGGATGGTGTAACTAGTATTCTCGGTCTGACGGGTGCCATTCCCATCCTGCTGGGGGATAATATTGGAACAACCATTACGGCACTGCTTGCCAGCATTGGACAGTCAAGAGATGCGAAACGTACCGCTGTGGCACACTGTGTGTTTAACCTTTCCGGAAGTCTTTTGTTTATCTGGTTTATCAAACCATTTGCACAGTTTGTCCGGTGGATATCACCCTCCGGCCCGGAGGCGGAGGTGATTTCCCGACAGATTGCCAATGCCCATACCACCTTTAATGTGGTGATGACGCTGATCTGGATACCGCTAATTGCTGTACTGGTAAAGATTGTAATGAAAATCGTTCCGGAAGGGAAAAAACAGATGCTTGCTCTCTCAGAGCCATTGTATCTGGACAATAAGCTGATTAATCAGCCGGCGCCAGCCCTTCAGCTGGTGGCGAGAGAGGTGGTACGGTGCAGTGAAATCGTATCCGATATGTTGAAAGAGACTGTGCAGCTTGTCCGCAAGGAGGAAAAATACCGGATTGCAGAAATTCGGGAAAAGGGGAATACGGTAAAAACCCTGAATCAGAAAATCACCGAATATCTGGCGGAACTTTTTGCAGCCGGTGTGCTGACCGAGGAGCAGGCAACCCAGACAGCAGGAATGATGTATGTGCTCAGCGATGTGGACCGAATTGGTTTGCTGACCAAAGATGTGGTGGGTTGTGTGGAGGATAAGAAGCAGAAAAAGTACAAATATTCCAAAGAGGCCATGAAGGATTTGGAGAAAAGTCTGGTGCTAATTGAAGAAATGTTTTCCGGTGCGCTGCAGATTATGATAACAGGAGATTTGGAAAATGCCAAAAAGGTACTGAAGAAAAAAGAAAAAGTGCTGGATCTTGATATTACGATGAGAAAAAAGCACATGGAGCGTGTAGGGAAAGGAAAATGTGGTGCCAAACTGACGGCTCCCTTTAACCGGATTCTGCACAGTGTAGACCGAATGGGAAATACGTGTGCAAACATCGCCGATGCAGCGCTGGGCCAGGTGGATTTCACCTATTTTATTTACGATGGAAGTGAGGACTAACAGTATGGAAAATCAGGATTATGTGAACCGGGAATTATCCTGGCTCAAATTTAATGAACGTGTGTTGGAGGAAGCAGAGAGTAAGAGGGTACCACTCTGCGAGCGGATGTCTTTTGCCTCGATTTATTAGAGCAATCTGGATGAATTTTTTATGGTGCGTGTCGGCTCACTCATTGACCAGATGCTGCTTCCCCGTACTATCCGGGAGAATAAAACGGGGATGACACCAAAAGAGCAGATTACGTCCATTTTGTCTCAGGTCAAGCATCTGAACCGCCGGAAGGAGGCGGTCTATGAGGAAATTATGGATTTGCTGGAGGAGCACGGGGTAAAGCTTGTCAATTTCCGTAAAATTGGGAAAAAAGACAGCGAATATCTGGAACGGTATTTCGATTCGGAGATTGAGCCATTGATATCTCCCATTATTGTAGGGAGAAAGCAGCCATTTCCGTTTTTGAAAAATAAAGAAATCTATGTTGTAGCTGTGTTGCGGCGAAAAAAAGGAAAAGAGAAATTGGGAATTATCCCTTGTGGCTCCGGTGTTTTCCCGAGACTGATTGAGGTCCCGGGGGAAAACGGATGTTATATGCTGTCCGAGGAGCTGATTCTTCACTATGTACCTAAGGTGTTTCGAGGATATGAGGTAAAGGCCAAATCTCTTCTCCGGGTTACGAGAAATGCAGATATTGACGCCGATGCACTCTATGATGAGGACTTGGATTATCGTGAATTTATGGTGGAACTGATTAAAAGGAGAAAGCGTCTTGCTCCGGTGAGACTGGAACTTTCCAGAGATTTGGATGGTGATGTGGTGGACACGCTTTGCGAGTATCTGGATGTGAAACGCCGCTATGTGTTCCGCAACACGACACCGTTAGACTTATCCTTTTTGTTTGAAATTCAGGATTTGCTGAGACAGAAGCAGGAACTCTTTTATGAAAAACGGATTCCCCAGTTGACGGAACAGTTCCAGAAAGATCGTTCCATACTGGACCAGATTCGGGAAAAGGATAAACTGCTTTCTTATCCTTATGAGAGTATCAAGCCGTTCCTTCAAATGCTTCAGGAGGCAGCCAATGATCCTCAGGTGGTATCCATCAAAATGACCCTGTACCGTGTGGCAAAGCAGAGTAAAGTGGTGGAAGCTCTCATTGAAGCAGCAGAAAACGGGAAAGATGTGTTGGTATTAGTGGAGCTGAAAGCACGTTTTGATGAGGAAAATAACATTGAGTGGTCAAGGCGTCTGGAGGATGCCGGCTGTCAGGTTATTTACGGTCTGGATGGATACAAGGTGCATTCTAAGCTCTGTCTGATTACCAGAAAGAATGAGGGGCAGCCGGAATATTTTACCCAGATTGGCACAGGAAATTACAATGAAAAGACAGCCAGACTTTACACGGATTTGTCCCTTATGACAGCCAATCAGGATATCGGAAAAGAGGCGGCGGATGTCTTTCATGCCCTGGCACTTGGTGAGGTGGTGCAAGAGACCAGTCATTTGCTTGTGGCACCGAAATGTCTGCAAAATAAGGTTTTGGACATGATTGATGAGGAAATTTGTTTGGCGGAGGAAGGGAAGGAGGCCTATATCGGAATTAAAATAAATTCCCTGACAGATAAGAAAATTATCGACCGGCTAATTGCAGCTTCCCAGGCCGGTGTACAGATTGATCTCATTGTCCGTGGAATCTGCTGCCTGATACCGGGGGTGGAAAATATGACGGAAAATATCCGGGTCATCAGCATCGTGGGGAGATTTTTGGAGCATTCCAGAATCTATCTCTTCGGCACAGAAGAGAGGCAGAAGGTGTATATCGCCTCCGCTGATTTTATGACAAGAAATACACTACGACGTGTGGAGGTGGCTGCGCCGGTGTATGATGAACAGCTGCGTCTGCGGCTTAATGAAATGTTCATTACCATGCTCAGCGATAATGTGCAGGCAAGGCAGATGCTGCCGGACGGAAGCTATGAGAGAGTGCCGGAACTGGGCACTGCTCTGAGTTCCCAGGATTTTTTTTACCAGGTAGCATATGGATTGACGGAGGAGAATAAATCGTGATTGTATTGGCTTTGGGGGAAACGCTGGAGGCAATTCAGGAAGAGGACTGGAACAATCCGGATTCCCGTCAGATGGTGGTGATTGCTGACTCCGGAGAAGCCAAGAAGGCACTGGAGCTTACGGCTATTCACTATGAGGGGGAAATAGCTTTGTCCGATGTGGGGTTTTGCCGGATTGAGGTCCAGCAGGAATGCATCTGGGGGACGTTCTGTATTCCCCGGCTTTTGGATGTGCTAGGCAGCCGCTACAAAATGTTGTTCTTTATGAACGAAAGGCATATTGTCATTGTGGATGACGATGGCTTTGCCAACCGGATTCTGATGAGAATTCGCAGGAAACGGATTCAGCAGGGCATGAATCAGGCACATTTTATCTATAATTTTATATTGCAGTTTATGAGCCGTGATTTGCAACTATTGGGACAGTATGAGCGACAGATTATGGAGATGGAAGAATCGGTGATGGAAGGAAAAACGGATGGCTTTCAAAATCAGATTATGCCGATTCGCAAGGAACTTCTCACGTTGAGGGAATACTATGATGAACTCATGGACGTTGGGAAAGAACTGGAAGAAAATGAAAACGGATTTTTTGCCAAGAAACAGCTGAAGTATTTCGGAACAATTTCCGACCGGGCTGACCGGCTCATGGGACGAGCCGGCCAGCTTCTGGAATATGCCAAACAGGTTCAAGATGCCTGTCAGGCACAGGTGGATGCCAGACAGAATAAAAACATGGAATTCTTGACGGTAATTTCAACCATTTTCTTTCCCTTAACACTGATTACCGGGTGGTTCGGCATGAATTTCAAAAATATGCCAGAGCTCGAAAATGGTTATCCCGGTGTTATTCTTTTGAGTCTGGTGGTTGTTGTTGGCTGCATTCTCTTTTTTAAGAAAAAGAAAATGTTATAGCATTCTATTCGGTCAAGAATTCAAGACTGTTTTTAACATCAGCAGAAGATGCTAAAATCGTATCGCTGGATGAGGAAATCTCCTCAGTGACAGCGGCAAGACTTTCTGTGCGCAGATTGACATCTTCAATTGTATCCTTTAGCAGCTCTGCACTCTTTTGAATGGCATCGATGTCGGCCAGAATTTTCCCCTGTGTCTCGCTGCTGCGGGATGCCGTTTCCCGGGAATTGGAGGCCAGCTCATTAATCTCATCGGCGACTACGGCGAATCCTCTGCCGGCTTCCCCGGCTCTTGCTGCTTCAATGGACGCATTCAGTGCCAGAAGATTGGTCTGAGAGGCGATGGATACAACCTCTTCATTATTTTCTGTAAGCTCATGAATAGAGCGGTTAATTCTTTCCATATTTTCAACCAGTTCTTCGCAGAAGTTTGTAATTTGGCTCATGCTGTCAGAGATGCTGCTGCATTCACTGGCGTTGCGGTTGTTGCCCTCTGCCATCTCGTTCACAGCTGTGTGCACCATATCAAATTGCTGGTTAATTTCTTCCACGGTTGTGATAATCTTGTCTTGTTGTTTGGAAATTACATCCTTCTCCTCTTCTACTTCCTGTGCCAGTTTCAGAGCATGCTCTTTTTCGATTTCGACCTGATCCTTTACAAAGTGGATACAGTTTTCCTTATAATTAAATCCATTATGGTTTGCTTTTGCCATCTGTTCACAGGTGTCATATCCACAGCAGGAACAATTAATGCAGCGGGAGGCAGGCGTAGTCTTGCCCATGTCGTTGAAAATGGCATTCAGTTCAGTTTTGGATGGTTCTTGATAAGTCGCATCCTGAGAGAAATCGGTATATTCACACAGGTAGTCATCTAAATTGAGGGAAGAGAACTGTTTGTTCAGCTGTTTCAAACGAGCCTTTGGCGAAAGTTTTCGTGACCATGGGTTATGTGTCTTCCCGTTTTTACTCTTTTCCTTTATCCGCATCATTTCCATCAGCGTATCATCGGTGGCGTTTTTCTCCGGTGAAGTGCCTGTGCCGTAGAGACATCCGTCGGCACAATTTAAGGCGTCAATAAACAGATATGGTGTCTGGCTTTTGGCAATGCGGTCTTTGTTTTTTT
>JALENH010000256.1 GCA_022767895.1 Eubacterium sp. | reverse complement strand
GCCCATGGAGCCCATTTTGCATGGAGTGAAGGGATGCCGGAGACGGCCATGGAACAGGGGGCAGATCTGGTGATTGAGAGCCTTCACAAGACGCTGCCGGCACTGACCCAGACGGGACTTTTACACCGGGGGACAGACCGGGTTCCGGCAGAGAGAGTGGAGCACTATCTGGGGATTTATGAGACCAGCAGCCCCTCTTATGTGCTGATGGGAAGCATCAGCCAGTGTATGCAGTGGCTTTTCGAAAATAGTGAACCCCGGTTTTCGGCTTATCTGGATTTGCTGGCGAAATTCCGGCAACAGGCGGGGAAATGGAAACAGCTGGCGTTATGGGAAATCCCGGAAAAGGAGCCTTCAAAATTAGTAGTTACTACGACAGGCACATCACTTACGGGACCGGAGCTGGCGGACAAGCTTCGCAGAGAATATTCCATTGAAGTGGAAATGGCGGCACCGGGATATGTGATTGCCATGACCAGTGTGGGAGACACTCCAGAGGGGTTCCGGAGACTTGCCTTTGCCCTGACAGAAATGGATGCGGAGATAGATGCCGGTCAAATCCGAAGGGAAGAGGGGAAAAAAGAAAAAGGCTATCAGCAGCAGGAAGACAAAGCGGCAGTTCGGCGGACCATTTATGATGCCGTGAATGCGGAGTGGGAAACGCTGCCGTTGTCCGACGCTGTGGGAAGAATTTCGGCGGAATACGCTATGATGTATCCGCCGGGCATTCCGTTTCTCGTACCGGGAGAGAAAGTGACGGCGTGTATTGTCAGCCGGATTCAGGAGATGGAGGAACAAGATCTGATACTGCTTGGATTGCAGGATGAGACAGGACACACTTTACGTGTGTGCAGACAGGAGGAATAAATGGGCAAATTATTTGTTTTCATGGGAAAAAGCGCATCGGGCAAGGATACGCTGTACCGGTTGGTCATGGAGAAGTACCGGAATCTTCATCCGGTGATTCCTTATACCACGAGGCCGATTCGCGCGGGGGAGACAGAAGGGGCGGAGTATCATTTTGTCACAGAGGAAGAGATGCAAGAGATGCAGCGCCGGAATCAGATTGTGGAATGCCGCTGCTATCAGACGGTGAAGGGCCCCTGGTATTATTTCACCGCAGAGGATGGACAGATTGATTTTGAAAAGGGAGATTTTGCCCTGATTTCCACGCTGGAGGGGTACGAGCAGATTCGCAATTTTTACGGTGAGGAACGGGTGGTCCCTCTTTACATCGAAGTGGAGGATATGCTCCGGATTGAGCGCTCTCTGGCTAGAGAAAAGCAACAGGAAAATCCCTGCGTGGCGGAAGTGTGCCGCCGGTTCCTGGCCGATGAGGAAGATTTTTCCGAGGAAAATCTGCAGCGTTTGGGAATCACCGATCGAATTACCAACATTTCCCTGGAACAGGCACTTAATCAAATTTCAACATACATAGGATAAAACGACTTTGCCTATAAAGTTGTTTGTGCCAAGGAAGCGTTCCAATCTTTTCAGAATTCCAGTATTTCAATGAGAAAAGTTTTGGACGCATGGGTTATAAATGCGCCGGTATGAGATATGCGTATTTTGCATATCCATACCGTTGCGCATTTATTTGAGCGAGAGCGCCCATGCGAACAAACTTTTCTCATGAAATACGGAGTCTGAAAAAATGTATACGCCTCCTTGCCACAAACAGCCTTTAAAAAGTGGTAGATAAACCATGTGAAAAGTGGTATGATGGAGAGTAGAAGAAACATCACGTCAGGTGGCGTCCTTGGCGACAAGCGCCTACGGAATGGAGGTTATCATGGATATCCGTGTAGATAATATGCAGCAGGTGAACCAGACCCAGCAGACGACACAGACCCAGCAGACCGGAGAGGACTTTAAGTTTACGCTGATGAGTTCCATCGAAGAATCCGGGCTGCAGGAGCGTCTTTCTGCCATGATGGAGGAAATCACCATGCAGGGGAAGAAACTCGGCAAGCATATGGATGTCCGGGACATGAAGCATTACCGCCGCCTGATTAAGGATTTCATGAACGAAATCGTCAACCGTTCCCACAAGTTCAGCCGTGAGAATTTTCTTGACCGGCGGGGACGCCATCGCGTCTATGGTATGATTAAGCGGGTGGATGCGGTGCTGGATGAACTGGCAGGAGAACTGATAAAAGAAGAAAAAGATTCCCTGGCGATTCTCAGCAAGGTGGATGAGATCCGGGGATTGTTGCTAGATATTATAACGTAAGCAGATATGCTTCGGATTGGAGGAAATATGTTTTCTTTTTCAGAAATCGTAGGGCATGAGCAGATTAAAGATCATCTGCAGGCGGCGATTCGCGACAAGAAGCCGTTCCATGCTTATATTTTTCAGGGAGATGAAGGGGTTGGCAAAGAGGCCATGGCACGGACCTTTGCCGCCGGCTTGCAATGTCAGGGCGGACCGGAAAACCCGTGCAAGGAGTGTGTGTCCTGTCGCCAGATGGAATCGGGCAATCAGCCGGATGTCATCTGGGTGTCGAGGGAGAAGACCAGTCTGGGTGTGGATGAGATTCGTGAACAGTTGTGTAATACCATGGATATCAAGCCATTTTCCAGTCCCTATAAAATATATCTTGTGCCGGAAGCGGAGAAGATGACCGAGGCGGCGCAGAACGCTCTGTTAAAGACCATTGAGGAGCCGCCGGAATACGGTGTGGTAATTCTGATGACAAGCAATATTACGGCGTTGCTGCCTACGATTCAATCCCGTTGTCTCACGCTGGAGTTCCGTCCGTTGAGTACGGCTACGGTGGAGGCTTTTCTCCGGGAGCAGTGCCAGGTGCCGGATTATCTGGCGAAGGCCAGTGCGGCATTTGCTCAGGGAAATCTCGGCAAAGCGGTGCGTTATGCCAAGTCGGAGGATTTTATTGAGCGCAAAGATCAGATTTTGTCACTTCTGCGTGGGGTAGAGCAGATGGATTTGTCGGAGATGCTTGCCGTCATCAAAGAACTGGGAACGAGACGGGATGAGGTTCGGGATTACATTGACCTCATGGTACTCTGGTACCGGGATGTATTGATTTTCAAGGCGACGAAGAATGTCAACCAGCTTCTTTTTCAGGAGGAGGCTTCCCATATATCCAGAGAGGCCAGCCATCGCAGCTACGAAAAGCTGGAGGAAATCCTGCAGGCCTTTGAAAAGGCGAAAGTGCGGCTACGCGCCAATGTGAGTTTTGACGTGACCATGGAGCTGATGCTCCTGACTTTGAAATAAATTTATTGGAGGTTTGTATGAAGATTATTATAGGAGTGAGTTTCCGCCAGGCGGGAAAGGTGTACTTTTTTGATCCTGGCAATCAGCAGATTGAGCGGGGGCAGCATGTCATCGTGGAGACGGCGAAGGGAGTGGAATATGGAACTGTAGTCGTGCCCAACCGGGAGATGGCAGAGGAGAAGATTGTGGCACCGTTAAAAAAAATCATTCGTGCGGCGACACAGAAGGATGAAGAAACAGAGATGAAAAACAGAGAGAAGGAAAAGGAGGCCTACCGTATCTGTCTGGAGAAGATTGCGAAACATGGTCTGGAAATGAAGCTGATTGCGGCAGAGTATACCTTTGATAACAATAAACTTCTTTTCTATTTTACTGCAGATGGAAGAATTGATTTCCGTGAGTTGGTAAAAGATTTGGCTGGCGTGTTCCGTACCCGTATCGAGCTGCGCCAGATTGGTGTCCGGGACGAGACAAAGATTTGCGGCGGTATCGGTATTTGCGGACGCACACTTTGCTGTCACAGCTATTTGTCGGAATTTGC
Source organism: Eubacterium sp. (assembly GCA_022767895.1). Lineage (GTDB taxonomy): Bacteria > Bacillota > Clostridia > Lachnospirales > Lachnospiraceae > Eubacterium_F. The sequence continues at coordinate 337 of JALENH010000256.1, read as the reverse complement.
CCCGGTGTCCATCAAGATGGCGAAGGAACAGAATCTGTCGCTGAACCCTACCAAAATTTCCGGTGTGTGCGGCCGGCTTATGTGCTGTCTGAAAAATGAGGAGGAGGCTTATGAGGAGCTGAACAGCCGCCTGCCCAACGTTGGCAGTCAGGTGAAGACGCCGGAGGGACTCAATGGCGAGGTGCAGAGTGTCAGTGTCCTAAAGCAGCGGGTGAAGGTTATCGTTTCTTTGGACGATGATGAAAAGGAAGTCAGGGATTATGCGGTGGATGAATTGAAATTCCGTCCCAATAGGGGGAAAAACAAAGGAAAAGATAAACACGAGAAGGAATTGAAA
>JALENH010000247.1 GCA_022767895.1 Eubacterium sp. | reverse complement strand
ATTTGCCTTCCGCATATATCCCCAAAATAAGTTTGCGTTATTTCTCAACAATTTCAATCAGCTTACTTGTAAAATCGCCCAATTCAATATCCACACGGAGTCCAACATTTTGCAACAAATCACCGGAATACTCTGTCCCATTTACCAGATAAACTTTTGAGCTATCCAAGCCGCGAAGTGGAATCAGGCGGCTCTTCACCTGTGCATGGAATAATACCTGCACATAAAATACAAGTGCCTGGGATTTGTCTTCGCTTACGACCATGAAACAGTCAAATGTATTATTCTCACTATAAGAAGCCAAACGGTAATACTCACCCTCTGCTACTAAATGGTGATACTTGTGGTATTGTTTTGTCTGTTCTTTTACAAGAGCCTTATCTACATCAGACAGTTTTGTGATATCCAATTCATAGCCAAAGGTTCCTGCCAAGGCAACCGTTCCACGGGTTTCGAATGGCGTCGTGCGACCAATGGCATGGTTGGGGCAAACACTGACATGGGCACCCATAGTAGACAGGGGATAAATGAGAGCAGTTCCTTCTTGAATTGCTAAACGTTCAATGGCATCTGTATCATCGGAGCACCAAATCTGTGGACTGTAATAAAGCATACCGGGATCAAAACGTCCTCCGCCACTGGAGCAATTTTCCAAAAGTAAATCCGGATAATCGGTAATCAATCGCTCCTGTAGCTGATATACACCGAGCATGAAGCGATGGCAGATTTCGCCCTGACGATCTGCGGGAAGTGCTGCACTGCCGAGATTGGTAAGAAAGCGATTCATGTCCCATTTCACATAGGAGATATCTGCACTTTTTAGCACTTGGTCAATCATATCATAAACGGCATCTACGACCTCTTGCCGTGTCAAATCCAGTACATATTGGGCTCTGCTCTGGATAATCTCACGACCCGGAATTTGAATCGCCCAATCCGGATGTGCTCGGAACAAATCGGAATCCGGACAAATCATCTCCGGCTCAAACCAAATACCAAATTTCATTCCGGTCTTTTTCACTTCTTCTACAAGATAAGGAAGACCACCCTTCAGTTTTTCTTCATTTACTTGCCAGTCCCCAAGAGAACAATCATCCGTATCTCGTTTGCCAAACCACCCGTCGTCCATAACCAACATTTCAATGCCAAGAGCAGAAGCCTCTTTTGCAATATCAATCAGCTTCTTTTCATCAAAATCAAAATATGTTGCCTCCCAATTGTTGATTAAAATTGGACGTTCTTTATGTAGATATGGACTGCGAATCAAATGTTTACGATAAAGATGATGGAAGGTGTGGGTCATGGGTTCTAATCCATTTGCAGAATAGACATTGACAACCTCCGGAGCTACAAAAGATTCTCCCGGCTGAAGCTTCCAACAAAATCCCTCCGGATGAATTCCCATGGTCATTCTTACAAAATCAAATTCATTGCGTTCCACTTGTGCAATAAAGTTACCTGAGTACACAAAGTTCATGGCATACACCTCGCCCTGTGTCTGATTGGTTCCCGGTGTCACAAGTGCCATAAACGGATGCTCCTGTGGACTGGATTTCCCTCGGAAAGAGCCTGCATTTTGCCTTCCATAACCAATGGGCATCTTCTGGATGTGGCGCTCTCTCGCCCAGGAACCAGGAAGTGTCAACATCTCGAAATTCCGATTCCGCATCTCAATACAAGAACTTAAAACCTTCTCAAGATATACGGCTTCGCTCCCATGGTTTTCCACTGTGGCAGAACGAATAATCGCATCGATGCCCTCAAATATACTATAATTCAAGGTAACCTTCAAACCAAGCAAAGCATCTTCCAAATAAATGCACAAGGTACTAGATACCTTTTCATCTCCCCAAGTAGCAGGGAGCCCCGGAAGTGCCGGCTTACCTGCTTTTATCTCGTACCCACGATACACCAACTCGCTGGCGCGATGACCGTCCATACTCTTAACACAAAAGGCAGAATCTCTGTAATCACCCATTCCTGTCTGGGGATACTCAAAAGCAGAACTCTCGATATATCCATTGGTTTCGCGTTTTGCCGTGCTTGGAATAAAGGGATATACATCCTCACAAAGAACATAGCGAAGATTGGTGGAATGAATCCGCTTGCCATAATACACATGATGTAAATTTGTTCCATCCACTAAGGCCATTGCGTAAGAAGTATTTTCTGTATGAATTAAAAAAATGTTTTCTTTTTCATCAAAAATAATCGACATAATTCTCTCCTTGATTATATATAAACATTTATATTTAAAGATACTATATCATTTTCAAGAGGAATTATCAATGAAGATTCAAAATATCAAGAAAGATAAGAAGGGAAATGATATAGTTAAGTTACGAGATCAAAGAAGGAGGTCACAATCATGAAGTATTGTGAACTAGACTATGTATGGAAAAGAATATACGAATTAGAATGGGAAGCAGTTTGTCACAAAAGCAAAGCAATAGCAGCTGTAATTGTTGATGAAAATGGTACAATCATTTCGGAGGGAAGAAACAAAATCGAAGAGCAGGAAATCCTAAATCCCAGAGTGTCACATGCAGAGACGGAAGCAGTTAGAAATCTTGATGTAACAAAATATCCAAATGTCAAGTCATATACATTATATACAGGACTTGAACCGTGTCCAATGTGTCTTGGAACTCTTGTAATGGGCGGTATTAGAAACGTTATAATTGGTGCACATGATAATCATGGTGGTGCAATGGAGCTTATTGCAAAAAGTAAGTTTTTAACATCGAAACAGATAAAAGTGGAATGGATGCCACAATTTTATGGTGATATGCAAAGAGGGTTACAAGCGATTAAAGAGCTTCTTTACAATAAAAATGAAGATAAACTTAAAAGAATGATGACGGATTTTTCTGTGTATAATTATTGTGGAGTGAATGCGGCTAGAGCATTAGTCGATTCCGGCATGTTTAGGACCAAATTACCGGAACAGTATGATATTGAGTATATTTTTAATTGCTTGAGTGATGGGATGTCAGGTGGGAAGACGAAGAAAACGCTGACAACAATTCCTTGTGATTTGCACACTGCGTCTTTTTAAGGATATTTTTAACATGAAATTTCACGGCAGGTGAAAACAGTTAAGACCAAATAAAGATTGTTGCATTAAGAAAGTTCTAAAATAAATAAAAAGAAGAAACTGCATCTCGTCGATTTGCAGTTTCTTCTTTTTATACAGCAACTACAGCATCCAGAAAAGTATTATTCGTTGTTCATCTTTTCTTAAAAGTATGTTATAATTTTGAGGGGAACCTATTATGGAAGGGGATATGAATAATGCAAAAGTATAGGAAATTAATTATTGCAGTTGCTATGTTTTGTTTATTAGTGGCACCTTTTTGTGCTATGTATCTTCACCGTAGTTTGCTGGAGGAGCCGCTGTTTATTCCTTTTGCATTGCTTACGGGGATATGGATAATACTAAACTTAAGTATACTAATTGTTTATATAAAGCTTACTCGACTGAAAAAGCAAAATGCAATTCTGGCAAAAGAGAATGAGAGAGTAACAGCTGAAAATAAAAAGGTATTTGAAGAACTTAAAGAGGCAAAGGCTGAGGCGGAACGAGCGAATAAAGCGAAGTCAACATTTTTGGCAAGCATGTCCCATGAAATAAGGACGCCCATTAATGCTATTTTGGGTATGGATACCATGATTTTGCGTGAAAGTAATCAGGAGTCGGTGCTGGAATATGCCAGAAATGTGAAAACGGCAAGTAATACGCTGTTAGCATTGATTAACGATATTTTGGATTTTTCAAAAATAGAGTCTGGTAAAATGGAAATCGTGGAAGCTGATTATCGCTTAGACCTTGTTTTGAAAGAATTGGTAAATATATTTGGTGAAAAGGCAGAAAAGAAAGGTCTTGCATTAGAGCTTGAGATGCAGTCAGATTTGCCGATACAGTTATTTGGTGATGAAGTTCGGGTTAAGCAGGTAATTTTGAATTTATTAAACAATGCAATTAAATATACGAAAGAGGGAAAAGTAATATTTAAAGTTGCTTATGAAGAAGTGAAACCGGATATTATTGATCTTTCTATTTCGATATCGGATACAGGAATTGGTATTAGAGAGCAAGATATCGACCATCTGTTTTCTCCTTATGAGAGACTGGAAGAAAATAAAAATATGTTTATTGAAGGAACGGGACTCGGTCTTGCCATTACAAGCAATTTGCTGAAAAAGATGAAGAGCGAATTGCAAGTAGAAAGTGTATACGGTGAGGGCTCGACCTTCTCCTTTACGATTCGTCAACGGTTGTGGGGGCAGGAGCGAATCAGCCAAAATAGTCTGGATGTATCGGATTCGGATTCAGAGGAAGAGCGCAAAGAAGAATTCCATGCACCAAATGCTGAAATATTGGCTGTGGATGACGTGGCTATGAATCTTACCGTTTTGAGTAATCTGTTGAAACGGGCAGAGATTTCGATTGATTGCTGCCTGTCCGGACAAAAGGCTTTGAAGTATGCAGAACGGAAGAAATACGACATGATTCTTTTGGATGCTATGATGCCGAAAATGAGTGGAGAAGAGACCTTGCAAGAGATTCGCAAAACTTGCCCACTTAATGCAGATACACCAATTATTGTCTTAACGGCAAATGTTATCTTAGGAGCAAAAGAGCAATATATTGAAGCTGGTTTTACAGACTATATTTCGAAGCCAATTGATGCCATTGAGTTAGAGAATACGATTCTAAAATATTTACCGAAGGAAAAGGTGGAACGGGTTGAGAATAGAGAGGAAAAGCCGGAGCCGGTAGAGAAGCTTACGGAGAAGGAGAGGAGTGTACTAAATAATATCGGTAAAGTAAGTGATATCGCTGTTGAAGAAGGCATCCAGGCTTCTGGTAGCATAAGTACATATGTAAAAGTATGTGAGAATTTCTATGAAACAGCAGCAAGTCGAATGAAAGTGATTCGCGATTATTTCGGTGAGGAAGATATTAAGAATTACACGATTCAGGTCCATGCACTGAAAAGTTCTGCACGTCTGATTGGTGCAAACGCATTGTCAGAGAAAGCCTTTGAGCTTGAAAAGGCAGGACATGAGGGAAATTGGGGAAAGATTTCCAAAGATACGTCGGAATTATTGGCAGACTATGAAGAGATGCAAAAGGCACTTGGCACCATTTTCAAGAAGGAAGATGGAGAGCAGAAAAAATTCCTTCCGTTAAACAAGTTTAATCGACATATGTCAGAACTTCAAGAATTGGTGGAGGCATTTGATTTTGAAACAGCGAAATTGTTAGTTGCTGAGTTGGATACTTATCAGTTGCCGGAGGAAGTCACGGATTTGTATAGTACGTTGAAGGTACATATGGCGGAAGTAAATCGAGATGAAATAGTCGCACTTATCAGAAAATATTTAAAAGATGTATAAATACAGATGAGATAGGAGGAAATTCATGGAAGAAAAGATTGTTTTTATTGACAATAGTGGTTCGTTTATTGTTAGAAGTATTGTGAATAATTTGGAGGAGAATGGATGCCCTTGTTTATCAATTGGATGGTCGCTGGATGAAATGAAGGAAAACAAGGAAATGTTTACCAATATAGTTATTGGTTATATTGAAGAATTGACGGATGTGGATCCCAAAGCTTTTATCTTTTTGCGTGACTTATGCGTGGAAGGAAACTGTGGTCTATATCTGATTGGATACAAAGATGATATTGAAATGGCAAAGAAAAATTATTTCATCAATGCCATCGCAGGCGAATTTGAGCGTCCGGTTAATGCAAAGGAAGTAGCAGAGAAAATTGGAGATTTGATGATAAACAATCCACTGAAATACAAAAAACACATATTAGTTGTGGATGACTCTGGTGTAATGTTGAATACAATTCAGGATTGGCTTGGTTTTAAATATCGTGTGTCAGTAGTAAACTCAGCGATGAATGCGATTACTTTTCTAGGAAAGAGCATTCCGGATTTGATTTTGTTGGACTACGATATGCCTGGTTGTAGTGGGGCTCAGTTGCTGGAAATGCTGAGGACAGATATTCGAACCGAGGATATACCGGTTATGTTCCTTACCGGTAAAGATGATCCACAGAGCGTAAGGAGTGTGTTGGGATTGAAACCGGTAGGATATTTGTTGAAAAATATGCCGAGAGATTATATTGTGAACCAGGTTAATGATTTCTTTGAAAGGCAGAAGAACATTTAGATTTTGTGTAAAGTGGTTATTCGTACTTATCCGCAATATATCAAAAACAAGTTGATATACTGCGGATAAATGTGTATAATATGCGGTAGAAAGATATTTTCCTAAATAGAAGTGAATGGAGTTGATGGGAGTGAAAACCTGTAAACAATTGGCATTGGAATGGAAATTATCAGAACGAACCGTTAATGATTTGTGTAAAAAGGGTAAGATTGATGGTGCTGTGAAGGTTGGAAGAATGTGGCAAATTCCTGATGATGCAAAGAAACCTGTTGATGGTAGAATTTCATCCGGAAAATATGTTAAGAAAGCTACAAATGCAGAAAAGAAATCACTGCCGATTGGTATTTCAGATTATGTTCGTGCGCAGTCAGAATACTATTATGTAGATAAGACCTTGTTGATTAAGGATTTCTTAGACCAGAAACCATTAGTATCCTTGTTTACAAGACCTAGACGATTTGGAAAAACTTTGAATATGGATATGTTTAGAGTTTTCTTTGAAATTGCAGAGGAAGATACATCTAAGTATTTCGTTGATAAGGCTATCTGGAAATGCGGAAAAGAGTATCGTTCTCATCAAGGAAAGTATCCGGTTATCTTCCTTACCTTTAAGGATGTGAAGTTTGATACCTGGAATGCGACAATTGATAAGATTAGAGGACTTCTTCAGGAAGAGTATGGGAGACATCAGGAGTTAGCAACAAGTGATAAACTTTCAAAGTATGAGAAGGATTATTTTGAAAAAATTCTTAATAGTACTGCAAATGAGGTAGAACTTTCTTCAGCACTTGAAAAATTGTCAAAAATGCTTGCCGCTCATTATGGCAAGGCACCGATTATTATCATTGATGAATATGATACGCCGATTCAGGAAGGTTATTCGAAAGATTTCTATGAAGAAATTATAGGTTTTATGAGAAACTTTTTCTCAGGAGCTTTTAAAGATAACAAGAATCTTTCTTATGGTTTCCTGACCGGTATTCTTAGAATTGCACAGGAAAGTATCTTCAGTGGACTAAACAATCTGACGGTAAATTCTGTAATGGATGGAGAATATGATGAGTACTTTGGATTCACGGCTGATGAAGTAGCACAGATGCTTGCGTATTATGGAGTATCAGAAAAGGAAGATGAACTGAAAGAATGGTATGATGGATATTTGTTTGGTAATAAAGAAATTTATAATCCTTGGTCAGTAATCAATTATATTTCAAAGGGTTGTATTCCACAGGCCTATTGGGTAAACACCGGAAAGAATGAGATTTTAGAAGACGTTCTGAAGGTGGCTACAGATGATATAACAGAAAGACTTTATTCCCTTTTGCAAGGTGATAGGGTCATCGCAAAAATTGATCAGAATGTTGTTTACAGATCACTTGCTGAGGATCCAACTAACATTTATAGCTTGTTGTTAGTAGCTGGATATTTGAAGACCCCAAAGAAGGAGTTACAGGCAGATGGTTCTTATCTGTGCGAGGTTTCAATTCCTAATAGAGAAATTGCTGCCGTATATAAGAGCGAGATTTTGTCACACTTATTACAGATTGGAGCTATCACAAGAACAACAGCAAATAAAATTGCGGAAAGTCTTTATGGGAATGATTATAAGAAATTACAGAAAGCTATCGCAGAATATATGGATAAATCCATCAGTTTCTACGATGCCGGAGTAGAGGCTTTCTATCATGGTTTGGTTCTCGGCTTAATTGCTCTGATGGATAATCAGTATAAAATTAAATCGAACAGAGAGTCTGGGGACGGGCGGTATGATATCAGCTTGATTCCCAGAGAAGAAAGATATCCGGGAATTATTATGGAACTCAAGTGGAAGAAGGGCTTGAGTGAAGATAAACTTGCCGGGCTTGCAGAGGATGCTTTAGCTCAGATTGATGAAATGAACTATGGTGCTGAAATGAAAGAAGATGGAATTGATGATATCTTGAAGTTTGGAATTGCGTTTTCCGGTAAGAAAGTCAGCGTTAAGACAAAATAGATAGTGAAATATTAAAAAAGGAGGGTGTATGAATGAGTAAATGGAAACAGTATTTTAAGAAAACAGTAGCAGTGGTTTCGATGGCTGCGCTGCTTGTCACTGCGACAGACTGGTCAAAGGTTTCAGCGGCAACACAGGAAAAAGACCTTTTGATTACAGACAGTTTCAGTTTTTCGGATGAAGAAGCAGAGGCAGACAATGATGAGCTGTTTGCCGGATATGTGCAAAAAGCATTTTTAGGGGATTCGGGTATTTCTCTGTTTAGCACTGAAAATAATACGAAGAATCTGAATGATGATGAAAAAAGCATCTATGCAGCACTAAAAACTGCGGTAGCAGAGATTGCGGCTGGTACTCGGGCATCTACGGAGATTACACTTGATGACTGGTCAATGTCTTTTAGCTATGTAGATTTGGGATTAGATGCTTCGGCCGATATAACAGCAGTAAAGGCAGCAGCAAAAATAGCATTTGCAAATAGCATTAGTATAAACAAAATTCTATCGAGTCTGTTGGCAGATTGTCCGTATGAGTTGTATTGGTTTGATAAAACAGAAGGAACGTTTTGGGGCTATAGTATTTCCGCTGATGGTTCCCAGTGCACGTTATCTTCGTTGTGTATTAGTATGCCGGTGGCTTCTGCGTATGCTTCTGATACATATAAAACAGATACAACGAAAACCGGAGCAACATCAATTGCAGTAGCAAATGCCCGGGCGATTGTAACGGAAAATGAAGGAAAATCAGATTATGAGAAGTTAGTGGCATATCGTGATAAAATCTGTGAACTGGTTTCTTATGATCATGACGCAGCAAATAATGAGGATACACCATACGGTGATCCATGGCAATTAATTTATGTATTCGATAATGATTCGAATACCAATGTAGTATGCGAAGGATATGCGAAAGCTTTTCAGTATCTTTGTGAGCTTTCCGAATTTGATGGTGATGTGATTTGTTATACGATTTCCGGATATATGCTGGGAGGAAGTCACATGTGGAATCATGTAACAATCGGAGGTAAGAATTATCTGGTTGATGTCACAAACTGTGATGCAGGAGCGATTGGTGTACCGGATAAGCTTTTCCTAAAGGGAATGACGGGAGATATTTCATCGAGGTATGAAAAAACAATTTCGAGTAAGACGATTACATATACGTTTAAGGATCAGACGAAAGAAATGTTCGGTACAGATGACGACAGCATCCTTAACCTATCCGCAGAAGATTATGTTGAAACAGTTGATGCTGTGCGGAGCGTATCTGTCACATCTTCTGCTTCAAGCTTGACATGGCACGATAAAGATTCGCGCGTCATTTTAACAGCTACGCCAACGCTTGCTACGGGCGTAACAGAAACGCCGACGTATCAGTGGTATACGGTATCGGATGATAACACGGAAACATTGATTTCCGGTGCAACGAATACAACATATACAATGGAGAGCGGTCTTCCGGCAGGGACATATACTTATCGTGTGTATGCCTCTATCGGTGATTGTAAGAAGTCAGCAGATGTCAGTGTGACGGTAAAACCTCTTGTGCTGACGAAAGATCAACTGGAATTTACATCAGATGCGATTACAAAGAAATATGATGGTACAACTTCGAGTACGGCGACCGTTCAGATTAAAGCCGGAGTGGTAGCGGATGAAGCCGTTCGTATTGAAGGAACAGCAGAATATAATAGTCCAAATGTATCCGAAGCGAATACGGTCACATTTACACCGACAGCAATTACCACCGGTAATTATAGATTGGCAGCAACGGAGACAATTGAGCATATAGCAACAATCGAAAAGAAATCAAGAACAGATACTCCCGGGTTACCAGAAGCAAAAGAAATTACAGAAACCAAGATTACACTAAAGGAAGTACAAGGTTGCGAATACGCTATAGAGGTCGATTCGAAACCTGCGTGGCAGGATTCTCCGACATTTTCCGGGTTAGAGCCAGCTAAAGCCTATACCCTCTATCAGAGATTTAAAGGCGATGATAATATAGAGCCATCTGCGAGCTCCGAGAAAGTATTTGAAACATCAAAACTAAATCTGAGTAATGCAGTGATTAGTCTGACAGAAAGCGTCATCGAATATAATGGTCAAAACCAGAGACCATATGTGGAGGTTGTATTAAACGGAGTCAAAGTCGATTCCAATATGTATACAGTTTCTTATGAAAATAATAAGAATGCAGGTACGGCAAAGGTTAAGGTTTCGGCAAATGATAATAAATATACAGGCAGTAAAGAGAAAAAATTTACTATTGAAAAAAAGAAATTAATTCCTTCTATTGAGGGAACCACAAGTAAAACATATGATGGCAATACAACGAGCGATGGAACAGGGTTGTCAATTAATCTTGATGGTATTATTATGGGTGATGATGTGACTGCGACAGCAACATATGCTTATGATAATGTGACTGTAGGCACAGGTAAAACGATTACTGTCTCTGGTATTACCTTAAGCGGTGTGCAGAGCCCAAATTATGAGCTGAGCAGTACAACATTGCAAGCTCTGAGTGCCGGAATTATTAATAAAGCACCGGCAACCATCACAGTAAATACGGATAGTTATGACAAGGTATATAAGGATGCGGAATTTGCTTTATCCGATGTTTCTTATACGGGCGATGGTACACTGACGTATACGGTAACGGATAGCAAGTACCTC
>JALENH010000214.1 GCA_022767895.1 Eubacterium sp. | reverse complement strand
GCAACCAATGTATGCTGTACCGCCTCAGGATATTAATATACAGCCGGCGCAATTTCAGAATTTTGCCCAGATGCCGAATCTGGATGGAATTGCACCAGAGAACATTGATTTGATTATGGATGTTCCATTGGAGGTTACAGTGGAATTGGGAAGAACCAGTAAATCCATTAAAGAAATACTGGATTTCTCACCGGGAACAATCATAGAACTGGATAAGCTGGCAGGAGAACCGATTGATGTTCTGGTTAATGGTAAATTTGTTGCCAAAGGTGAGGTTGTTGTTATTGAAGAAAGTTTCGGCATTCGCGTGACCGAAATTATAAAAGAATAAAATTGGAGGAGAATGACAATGGCAAAGAGCGTATTAATTTGTGATGATGCAGCATTTATGAGAGTCATGATCAAAGATATTCTTACAAAGAATGGATATGATGTGGCTGGGGAAGCAGAGAATGGACTCAAGGCTGTAGAAAAGTACAACGAGACAAAGCCGGATCTTGTCATGATGGATATTACAATGCCAGAGATGGACGGTATTCAGGCACTCAAGAAAATTAAGGAGTCAGATGCAGGAGCGACAGTTATTATGTGTTCTGCAATGGGGCAACAGGCGATGGTAATAGAGTCCATCCAGTCTGGTGCTAAGGATTTTATTGTAAAGCCATTCCAGGCAGACCGTGTATTAGAGGCTGTAAAGAAGGCAATTGGCTGATGTTGAGCAATGTGTTGCAATTATTGGTGGTTGTTGTTATATTTGTAATCATTCTTGTTGGTACATATTATGTGACGAAATGGATTGCCAAAAGTGGTATGATTCAGAGCCAGTCAAAAAATATTAAGGTGATAGAAACCTTTAAAGTTACCACAGGAAAATATATTCAGATTATTAAACTGGGAACAAAGTATTATGCAATCGGAGTTACGAAGGACAATATTACCTTTTTGACGCCGCTTGATGAAGAGCAGTTGGATTTTTCTCCTGATATATCAGGAAGTCCAAGAGCATCTTTCAAAGAACTGTTTGATAATTTCAGCAAAAAAAATAAGGAAAAATAGAAAAGGTTGGTATTTATGAAGACACAGAAGAAAGCACATCCGATTTCGTTACGATTGGTATTTCTGTTAGCCATGCTTTGTATATTAACCTTTTTTTGTAGTGCCGCAATTTATGTTCATGCTGCTCCGGTAGATTCTAAATCGGATATCAGTGAGGCCAATGGCAGTTCGAAGGCTGAAGTTCAGGACCCGGACTCTCCACAGGATTTCCAATTCAATATTACATCCAATGCGGGTAGTTCCAGTTTGTCGGCCAGTATGAAGATGCTTTTGGTTTTGACACTGCTTTCTTTGGCGCCGTTTCTACTGGTTATGGTTACATCGTTCACTCGGATTATTGTGGTGCTCCATTTTGTTCGTTCGGCCCTAGGGACTCAGACTTCTCCTCCGAACCAGGTATTGATTGGGATTGCTTTGTTTTTGACTCTTTTTATCATGGCACCTGTCATGTCCCAGGTGAATTCAGAATGTATTCAGCCTTATGATCAGGGGAAATTGACCCAGGAAGAGGCATTGGAAGCTGGGTTAAAACCAATCCGTAAATTTATGTTTGAACAGACGAATCGTAAAGATATTCGTCTGTTTATGGAGATTGAGAAACAAAGTAATGACGTGTCGGTGGATAACGAGGATGAAATTCCGACTCTTGTGTTGATTCCGGCATTTATGATTAGCGAGCTTCGGACGGCGTTTGTCATCGGATTCCTGATTTATCTGCCGTTTATTGTTATTGATATGGTAGTGGCATCTACGTTGATGTCTATGGGTATGATGATGCTGCCGCCCACGACGATATCCATGCCGTTCAAGATTTTGCTTTTTGTTCTGGCAGATGGATGGAACCTGGTAATTGGCCAGCTGGTTAAAACCTTTTACTGACGGGAGGCGATGGAATGACAGATGCAGATGTTCTTGATATCACAGTTGATATGATATGGTGTATTATTAAATGTGCTGCGCCTCTTTTGCTGGTGTCGTTGATTGTTGGTCTGGTAATTAGTATTTTTCAGACAATTACTTCCATTCAGGAGCAGACACTGACCTTTGTGCCAAAACTTTTGGCAATTTTTATTACCTTGCTGATTTGTGGCGGCTGGATTATGAATAATTGTGTGGAGCTGTTGACGGGGTTATGTGAGAAATTTGCTCTTTATACAGGAGGCTGATGATGACTTTTACAGTGGAAAATCTGGAGTTTTATCTCCTTATTCTGATGAGAGTTTCCGGATTTATCATGACAGCCCCGTTTTTTAGTTATTCGTCTGTGCCCATGAGAATCCGTGCGGCTATGAGTGTATTTATGTCACTGGTGGTTATCCAGACAACGCCGGTGATTACTCTCCACTATGTGGGGGTTTTAGGATATTCGGTTCTTGTTTTAAAAGAAACCTTTTTAGGAGTCACGCTGGGGCTGATGTGCAGTATGTGTTTCTACATCATCAATCTGGCTGGTCAAATGATGGATATGGAGATGGGGCTTTCCATGGCAAATATGTTTGACCCCATGACGAATATGCAGGTTTCTGTGACAGGTAATTTGTACAATTATTTGCTGATGCTGATGCTTGTTGTAACCAATATGCACTATTATATTATTCGTGCCATTGTAGATTCTTTTTCTTACTTTAATATAGGAGAAGCGCTGTTTGATACGATTTCTTTAAAAAATGTAGTGCTTGATTTTGTGGTTAATTATTTTATTATAGCAGTGCGGATTGTACTGCCGGTATTTGCATGTATGTTGTTGATTAATGTGGTGTTGGGGGTACTTGCCAAGGCAGCACCACAGATGAATATGTTTGTTGTGGGCATGCAGATCAAGGTGTTAGTGGGATTGATTATTCTGGTCCTTGTGATACAGAGTTTTCCGATGGTTGCTGACTACATCTTTGATGAAATGAAAGACGTGATTACGCAGGTGATTCATGTATTTACGCCCCGATAGTTGGATAAGCAGGTGATACATTGGTATGGGAATATAATCTCCAGTTCTTTGCCAAAGACGGTGAAGGAGGAGAGAAGACAGAACCGGCCACTCCGAAAAAATTGGAGAAGGCAAGAGAAGAAGGACAGGCCCCGAAAAGTCAGGATCTCAATACAGCAATCCTGCTTCTTGTGCTGTTTGGATGCCTTAAAATATTTGGTGGCTATATTCTGGGGCGTTTTTATGATATGTTCCGTTTCTTTTATGGCAGTATCAGTGATTATGCCACAGAAGATTTTACCGTTGCCCGTGCCCATGGATTGTTTCAGTTTGGCATGATGGAAATCACATTGACCATTTTGCCTATTATTGCACTGGCGGTTGTCGGAGCATTTGTGGTCAATGTTGTTCAGGTGAAATGGAAAGTGACTACGAAGCCACTGAAGCCAAAGCCAAATAAGATAAACCCAATCAGTGGTTTAAAGAGAATGTTTTCCAAGGATAAACTGTTTGAACTGCTGAAGGCGATTGTCAAAGTGGGGGTTTTGTTTTATGTGGTATACAGCGCTCTGAAAGACCAATGGGGCATGATTATCAACATTTACCAATTGGATTTATTGTCGGCGCTTTCCCTGATTGTGGATACGGTACTGACCATTGCATTTGAAATTACAGCAGTCTTTCTTGTTCTTGCTTTTGCTGATCATATGTATCAGAAACGCAAATTCAACAACGACATGAAGATGACGAAACAGGAAGTGAAAGATGAATACAAAAATGCTGAAGGAAACCCGCAGATTAAGGGGCAGATTCGAAGAAAAATGCAGGAGGCGTCCCGTCGGCGAATGATGCAGGAACTGCCGGAGGCGGATGTCGTTATCACCAACCCGACCCATCTGGCGGTGGCATTGAAATATGATAAAGAAGTGGCGGAAGCCCCTATTGTAATTGCTAAGGGAGCAGATTATATGGCTGCCCGCATACGGGAAGCAGCCCGGGAAAATCACATTGAAATTGTGGAAAATAAACCTTTAGCCAGGATGTTATACCACAATGTAGAACTGGGGGAACAGATTCCTCCGGAACTTTATCAGATGGTGGCAGAAATTTTGGCTTACGTTTATGGCCTGCAGGGCAAGGTCAGCTAAAGTAGAAAATTGTAGAAAATCTGGAAACAGAGGTCGAAAGGAGGAAACAGAATGCAACGTGCAGATATAGCGTTAGGTGCTTTTATTTTAGTACCTATTTTATGCCTGATTATTCCTGTTCCTCTTTTTTTACTGGATATTTTGTTTGCGCTAAACATAGCGCTTTCCATGATTATTTTGTTTAATGCATTGTTTTCCAAGGAACCGCTTGATATGTCCAGCTTTCCAACCTTGCTTTTGCTGACAACGTTGTTTCGCTTATCATTGAATGTCAGCTCCACAAGAAATATTCTTCTTCATGGAGAAGCCGGAAACGTGGTTAATACGTTTGGTAATTTCGTGGGCGGAGGAAATCTGGTGGTCGGTGCCATCGTATTCTTTGTCCTTGTCATCATGCAGTTGCTGGTTATCAACAAAGGTTCTGAGCGTGTGTCGGAAGTAACGGCGCGATTCACGCTGGATGCCATGCCGGGTAAGCAGATGGCTATTGATGCCGATTTGAATACGGGTGCCATTACGGATGAAGAGGCGAAGGAACGCAGGGAGAAAATTCAGCAGGAATCCGCTTTCTTTGGCGCCATGGATGGTGCTACAAAATATGTAAAGGGAGATGCTACGGCAGGATTGATTATTACGGTATTGAATTTTGTGGGTGGTATCGCCATCGGTGTCGTGATGAATGGACTGGATTTTTCTTCGGCGATACAGACCTATTCGATTCTGACAATCGGTGACGGCCTGGTAAGCCAGATTCCCTCCCTGATGATTTCGCTGTCCACCGGTATTCTTGTAACCAAGGGTTCCAAAGAGGCGGATGTTGGGAATATTTTGCAGAGACAGCTGTTTTCGACTCCAAAGGTTATGAACATTGTTGGTGTGGCTCTGATTGGCCTGGGAATTTTCACTCCGTTGAACATGTTAATTTTCTGTGCTTATGGTATCCTTTTTATCATTACGGCCCGTATGATGTCCAATGAACTGGAAATGGCGGAGACAGACGAGGCAGTGGCGGAAGAGGAAGAGTCTGCAGAAGAAATAAGACGGCCTGAAAATGTGAATTCTCTTCTTCAGGTGGATGCCATTGAGTTGGAATTTGGTTATGGTATCATCCCTCTCGCCGATGTGAATCAGGGTGGCGATTTGTTAGACCGTGTGGTTATGATTCGAAGACAAATTGCTCTGGAACTTGGTTGTGTTGTGCCCATGATTCGTCTTCGTGACAACATTCAGTTGAATCCGAACCAGTATCTGATTAAAATTAAAGGGGTACCGGTGAGTGAGGGAGAAATTCTTTTTGACCATTATATGGCCATGAATCCAGGCTATGTTGAGGAGGAGATATCCGGTATTCCGACATTCGAACCGTCCTATCATCTGCCGGCTATCTGGATTACGGAGAGCCAGAGGGAGAGGGCAGAATCCCTGGGCTATACGGTGGTTGATCCACCGTCCATTATTGCGACTCATCTGATGGAAATCATACGTTCTCATCTGGATGAGCTGCTCACCAGACAGGATGTGCATAACCTGATTGAAAATGTCAAGGAAGCCAATGAGACCCTTGTATCAGAGCTGGTGCCGAAACTGTTGAATGTGGGTGAGATACAGAAGGTGTTACAGAATCTGCTGGCTGAGGGGATTTCCATCCGGGATTTGGTGACAATATTTGAAACGCTGGCGGATTATGCAACGACGACTCATGATACAGATATTCTGACAGAGTATGTCAGACAGAATCTGAAACGTGCGATTTCGAATCAATATTTTAACAACAATGAAACTACCAGTGTTGTGACGCTTGACCCGAATGTGGAACAAAGAATTATGGACTCTGTTAAGCAGACGGAGCAGGGTTCTTATCTGGCACTAGATCCGGATTATACGAACAAGCTTATGTTCTCTTTGAAGGAGGAAACGGATAAGCTGGAGGAATTAGGGCGGACTCCGATTATTATAACATCGCCGATTGTTCGTATGTATCTGAAGAAACTGACAGCGGAGCAGTTCCGAAATCTGCATGTTTTATCATATAATGAGATTGATTCCGATGTTGAATTACAATCAGTTGGGATGGTGACGGTTGAATGATTATTAAAAAATATTTGGCAAAAACAGAGAAAGAAGCCATTGAGATGGCAAAGAGCGAATTAGGAAACAATGCAATTGTTATGAATATTAAAAAGGTTCGACCGAAAGGTCTGGCAAAACTCTTCATACGGGGTAAGGTGGAAGTGACGGCGGCTTTGGATGAAACGCCGGCTTATGATTCCTCTGCAAAAAAGGAAGGAAAGACGACGCTACATTCGGGTCCACAGAAGACAGTGGAAAATCCACCTGTGGAAGAGCCGAAACCTGAGATTCCGGTGGTGAATCATGCCAGCGAGGAATCCACATTGGAAGATCGCCTGACGAAATTACAGTCTCTGCTGGAAAAACAGATGTCTGAAAAGGAAGAGGACAGAAAAAAGGAAGAAGAGAAAGAAAAAGAAAAACCACAGGAACAACCGAAGGAAGCCACTGGTGCAAATGAGGAAAAGGAGCAGGAGAACGAACGCACAAAAGCCTGCAAAGAATTGATTCATCAGCAGCTGGTGCAGAATGAGGTAGATGAGGAAATTGCGAAGTCCATTATGGATGAGGTCAACCGCTCATTGACGAAGAATGCACCTCTGGATCAGATTCTGGCGAATGTATATCAGAAGATTATTCTTATGATTGGTCAGCCATATCTGATTGATGCAAATCCGGAGGGAAAGACGAAATTTATCTTTTTTCTTGGTTCTACAGGGGTTGGAAAAACAACAACCATTGCTAAAATTGCGTCCAAGCTGAAGCTGGAGAAAAACGCAAATATTGCATTGGTTACGGCAGATACCTATCGAATTGCAGCGGTAGAACAATTGAAAACTTATGCCAATATTTTGTCTGTTCCGCTTGAGGTGATTTATACTCCGGAGGAACTGGGGGATGCACTGGAGGACCTGTCACAGTATGATATCTGTCTGGTGGATACGGCGGGGCGTTCTCATAAGAACAAGGAACAGATCGAAGATATCCGTGCTTTGATTGAGCAGGTTCCGATTAGTGAAAGACAGGTTTATCTGGTGTTGAACGCCGGTACAAAATATAGCGATCTCAAGGAAATTGCATCGGTCTATTCCGAACTTTCCGACTTTAGTATTATTTTTACGAAACTGGATGAGACCACATCAGCAGGTGCCATGTTGAATATGCGGGTGAAAACAAATTGTCCGTTATCCTATGTGACATGGGGACAGAATGTACCGGATGACATTGGAGAAATCGATGCCCAAAAGGTAGCAAAGCAATTGTTGAGCGGAAAAAGCTCCAATTAGTTCATGGTGAGAGAAAGGAAGGTGCGGAATGGATCAGGCAGAAGGCTTGAGAAACATTATTAAAAAACAGGAAATTGAATCCGGCAGAAAGACCGCCCGTGTAATCACCGTGACTTCGGGGAAAGGCGGTGTCGGTAAAACCAGTTTATCGGTAAATCTGGCGATTCAGTTACGCAGACTCGGCAAACGAGTTGTGGTACTGGATGCTGATTTTGGTTTAGCGAATATTGAAATTATGCTTGGAATACGGCCGCAGTACAATTTGGCAGATTTGATGTTTCGCGGGAAAAGCATGAATGATATTATTACTTATGGTCCTGAGGGGATCGGATTTATCTCCGGGGGGTCAGGGATTAATGAGATGGCCAATTTGACCAGGGATCAGGTGTTCCGCCTGATACAGAAAATGGCGGAGTTGGATCAGCAGGCAGATGTCATTATTGTGGACACAGGGGCCGGAATTGGTGATTCTGTTCTGGAATTTGTGGCTGCCAGCGCCGAGGTTCTTTTGGTGGCAACTCCAGAGCCGACTTCCATCACGGATGCGTATGCACTGTTGAAATCGTTGAATCGTAACTCGTCTTATAAGCCGGGGAAAACGGTGGTGAAGATGGTTGCCAATCAGGTCCGGGGTAATAATGATGCCGACGAGCTTTTCGACAAACTTGGCATAGTGGTTAATAAATTTTTAAATATTGACATTGAGTATCTTGGCTCCATACCATATGATGCCAATATGCAGAAGGCTGTAATGCGACAGGAACCACTCAGTATGGCGGCACCCAATGCGGCGGCAGCTCGTTCAGTAGAGAACATTGCCAGAATTTTGGCAAATAAGGAAGAAGAGCGTTCCCGTGCGTTTGGAATTATGCAATTGTTCTCCAGCGTAATCAGAATGAAGTTTACCCGATAGGAGGTTGGATCATGAAAATTACGTTTGAAATAGGCGACCGTATTGAAATGACCCATATAAAAAGTGCCATGGGGCGTAAACTTTCAGAGAGGAAATATGGTAGCCAGGTTTTAGATTATGATGGGGCTCGTACGGCTAAAATCGCGATGCCCATTTATGAGAACCGTGTAGTGCCACTGGAAGTGGGAGATGATTATAATTTATGCTTTTTTACCAACTCCGGTTTGTATCAGTGTGTCGGGAAGATACGCAAACGTTATGCGGAAAATAAAATGTACGTGATGGATGTTCTTTTTCTCACTGAATTGAAGAAATACCAGAGGCGTAAATTTTATCGTCTGGATTGCATGTTTCCTATTAAGTACCGTCTGATTTCGGATGTGGAAAAGACATTGCGTGAGCGTCTTTACACTGGGCAGGTGGAATCACCAGAGGAGAAAAAAAGGTGTGAACAGATGCTTGAAGATATTCCAAAAGACTGGGAAGAGGGGACGATTTCGGATCTCAGTGGAGGAGGTATGCGTTTTCACGGAAGGCAGGACTTGGAGAAGGGCTGCCTGATTGAAGTCATGCTTCCACTCTCATTGCAAAGTGGAATTGTACCGCTGACTTTTTTGATGCAGGTCATTGCCTGTGTGCATTATGAGGGGAGCCGTATTGCTTATGAGATACGGGGAGAATTCAAAAACGTGAAGGATGCTGAACGTGAAATTGTAATCAAATATGTATTTGAGGAGCAAAGACGAAGGATGAGAAAGGAGTGACATAATTCGAATGAAAAAAGTATTGGTAATAGATGACTCTGCACTCATGAGAAGGGTTATTTCTGATATAATAAACGCAGATGACAAGCTGACGGTGGCGAAGACTGCAAATAATGGACAGGAAGCTTTGGACCTTTTGCTTCAGGGGATGAGAGTGGACATAATTTTAGTGGATATTAATATGCCACGTATGGATGGTGTTCAGTTTCTTAAGGAACTGAATAAGCATCGACTTCAGATTCCTGTTTTGGTTGTCAGTTCCATTGCCAGCCAGAGTGCCAATGAAACCATAGAGGCATTGGCGTTGGGAGCATTCGATTTTGTGAAAAAACCGAATGGGTCTATCGGTGGCGGTTACAGTGACTTCCGAAAGAAGGTTTTGCTTCGCATCTATATGGCATGTGGCCTTCCGACCCCGATGAAGGAAGAGATTCCTGAAAAGAGGGAGAAGGAGAACGCGGAGAAACCGGTTCCTCGAAAGGTATTTACCGACCGCAGAAAGAGTGCAGGTGTTGTAACTAAGAATATGCGTCTCGTGGTGATTGCTTCTTCCACGGGAGGACCTAGGGCTCTGCAGTCTGTTATCCCCTATTTTCCGGCAGATTTTCCTTATCCGGTTGTGGTCATCCAACATATGCCGGAAGGCTTTACCAAGTCCCTGGCTAAGCGTTTGAATGATATGAGTGCATTGACGGTAAAGGAAGCGGAGGATGGAGAAGAATTACAGAAGGGAGTTGTGTACATAGCTCAGGGAGGCAGGCAGTGCGAACTGGTAGAACAGCCAGCTGGAACCTTTCGCTTGTCAGAAAATGAAAAACCGGCGCGGGGAGGACTTCGCCCCTGTGCGGATATTTTTTTTGAATCTCTGGTGGATTGCTCACTCGATCATTTTATATGCGGCGTCTTGACCGGCATGGGAAGTGATGGGTGTAAAGGAATCCAGCAGTTAAGGGAATGTAAGGAGATAAAAGTAGTGGCACAGAACGAGGATACCTGTGTGGTATACGGAATGCCCCGGGCTGTGGCGCAAGCAGGAGTTGTAAACGAAGTCGTGCCATTGGAAGATATGGCCGGCACCATGATTAAACAAATAGGAGTGTGAAAAAATGGATACGAGCCAATATTTAGATTTGTTTATTGATGAGACAAAGGAACATCTGCAGAGCTTGAATGAGCATGTGCTGGTTCTGGAAAAGGAACCGGATGATGCAGATACCATCAATGAGATTTTCCGTGCAGCACATACCTTGAAAGGTATGTCAGGAACCATGGGATTTGTCCGGATGCAGCGGTTGACCCATGATTTAGAGAATGTATTTTCAGAGATCCGAAACGGCAACATGAGAGTGAATGAAAAGCTTATCGATGTACTGTTCCGTGGCCTGGATGCACTGGAATCTTATTTGAATGTAATTTCTTCGGAGGGGAATGAGGGAACAGAGGATAATGAGGATATTATCAATGACCTCAATGCCTTGTTACAAGAACAGAGTGGCACGGAGACATCGGCTCCGGAGTCGAAGGAGA
>JALENH010000212.1 GCA_022767895.1 Eubacterium sp. | reverse complement strand
TTTCAATCTTATACAGCGGTGGCTGTGCCAGATATACATATCCCTGACGAATCAGCTCCGGCATAAACCGGTACAAAAATGTCAGAAGCAATGTTGCGATATGAGCACCGTCCACGTCGGCATCGGTCATGATGATAATCTTGTGGTAACGCAGCTTTTCAATATCAAAATCTTCCGAAATACCGGTTCCAAAGGCAGTAATCATTGCCTTGATTTCGGCATTCACAAGAATCTTATCCAGTCTTGCTTTCTCCACGTTCAATATTTTTCCGCGAAGCGGTAAAATTGCCTGAGTCGCACGGTCACGTGCCGTCTTGGCACTGCCACCGGCGGAATCTCCCTCTACGATATAAATCTCGCAGTTTTCGGGATTTTTGTCACTGCAGTCTGCCAATTTACCGGGAAGACTGGTTCCATCCAATGCGGTTTTTCTTCTCGTGAGATCTCTGGCTTTACGGGCAGCATCTCTGGCGCGCTGCGCCAACAGTGCCTTATCACAAATCAGTCTGGCAACTGTTGGATTCTGCTCCAGATAATAGGTCAGCTGTTCACTCACCACATTATCCACAGCACCTCTTGCCTCGGAGTTGCCAAGCTTCTGCTTGGTCTGTCCCTCAAACTGAGGCTCCGGTATTTTGATACTGATGATAGCTGTCAGACCTTCTCTTATATCCTCACCGCTTAAGTTCGGATCATTGTCCTTTAAAATCTTCTGACCTCTCGCGTAATCATTAAAGGTTTTTGTCAGTGCATTTTTGAATCCTGCCAGATGAGTACCACCCTCCGGCGTTGTAATATTGTTGACAAAACTGTAGCATCCCTCGTTGAATGCAGAGTTGTGCTGGAATGCTACTTCCACCACCACATCTCCTTTTTGACCCTCACAATAAATGATGTCTTCATACAAAGGTTCTTTGTTCTTATTCAAATACTGAACATACTCCTTGATACCGCCCTCGTAGTGGTAGGTTTCACTATAAGGCTCCTCTTCCCGGAGATCCGTCAACACGATTTTCACACCTTTTGTCAAAAAGGCCATTTCCCGAAGCCGCTGTTTCAAAATACTGAAACTGTATTCCGTTGTTTCCGTGAAAATGGTGGCATCCGGCAAAAAGGTAACGATAGTACCCCGCTTATCTGTGCTTCCTGTTTCTTTCAGAGGAAACATAGTCTTTCCTCTCTCATAACGCTGAACATATTTTTTCCCGTCTTGATGGATTTCCACCTCCAGCCAGTCAGACAATGCATTCACAACAGAAGCTCCTACACCGTGCAGACCACCGGATACTTTGTATCCTCCACCGCCGAATTTACCACCGGCATGCAAAACGGTAAACACAACCTCTACCGCCGGTTTTCCCGCTTTGTGATTGATACCCACGGGAATACCACGTCCGTTATCCACGACTTTTATGGAATTGTCCTTATTGATGTACACTTGTATTTCATCACAAAAACCGGCCAGTGCCTCATCAATGGCATTGTCCACGATTTCGTATACCAGATGGTGCAGACCTCTCTCCGAGGTACTTCCGATATACATACCCGGTCTTTTTCTTACCGCTTCCAGACCTTCCAAAATCTGAATCTGGTCCGCTCCGTATACAACTTCTTTTTCTTCACTCATGAAAAAACCTCCATATGATCAGTGATCATTTATTTTGCCATTCACAATCTCGAATGTCTGATTGATATTGATTCCGTTTGTCACAAATTCTTCCAAACCGGTACAGGTAATGATGGTCTGGATTCCTTTTATATTTTCTAACAGATAATTCTGTCGGCTGCGGTCCAATTCAGAAAGTACATCATCCAGTAAAAGTATAGGCTTTTCTCCGATGATTTTTTCAACAATCTCGATTTCCGCCATTTTCAAGGATAATGCCGCTGTCCGCTTCTGTCCCTGGGAGCCGTAAACCTTCACTTCCTGACCGTTGATAAAAAACTGGATGTCATCCCGGTGAGGTCCTACTGTGGTTGTTCCCAAAAGAACATCCCGGTCACCTTCCATAAACAGCTGACGGGAAAAATCCTTCGCCGTACAATTCGGCTTATATTTCACTTCGATATCTTCTTGCCCGCCTGTCAGATTCCGGTGTTTCTCCTTCATGATATCTGCTACTTCTTCCACAAACTGTTCTCTTATTTCAATGAGTTTGCTTCCATTTTCAACCAGTTGATTGTCCCAGATTTCCAACGTCTCCTTCAAATCCGGTTTTTGTTTAATTTGTTTTAGAAGAGCATTGCGCTGCTTCAATATTTTTTTGTATTGCGTCAAATAATAAAGATAGGCCTTATTAATCTGACACAACTCCATATCCATAAATCTTCTTCTCTGTTCCGGGCCATCTTTGATAATTCCTAAATCTTCCGGAGAAAAGAAAATAATGTTACACAATCCCATCAATTCTTTACTGCTGCCGATAGGCAGCCCGTCTATGGCAATTCCCTTTGTCCTGCCTTTTCTCATGTGGATTTCCACTTTATAGGTGCATTCATTTTTTTCTACAAAATAGCGAAGGTGGGCTTCTTCTCGCCCTTTCATAATCATATCGGAATCTTTGCTTCCCTTATGGGATTTTGTGGTTCCTCCTACGAAGATTGCCTCCAGAACATTGGTTTTTCCCTGGGCATTATCTCCATATAATACATTTGTCCCCTCATGAAAATGAAATTCTTCTCTTTCATAGTTACGGAAATTACACAATTCAATGGACTTTATTATCATAAAGACGTTACCTTTACCTGATTACCTTCCAACTCAAATACATCTCCGGGATATAATTTACGGCCTCTTCTTTCATCCACTTCTCCATTCACAGTCACCAGTCCATCCTGAATCAGAATCTTGGCTTCCACACCGGAACCAACTAGACCTGCCAGTTTCAAAGCCTGTCCCAGTTTGATGTATTCATCTTTAATCACAATTTCCTGCATAGTAACCTCACTTCTAATTCATATTTACCGGCAAAATCAGGTAAATATAAGATTCTTCCTCATTTTTAATAAAGCAGGGGGCATTGGAATTAAACAGGTACAAATGAACTTCCTCATCATCAATTACCTTCAATACATCATTGATATATTTTGGATTAAATGCGATGGTAAGATCTTTTCCCTCTTTTTCCGCTGTCACCTCTTCATCCATGGAACCAATCTTCGTATTCATCTCCATCTGAATCTCATTATCTTTGATACTCAGAATCACCGGTTTCTTCTCTGCTTCCCGAAGAAGGAGAGTAGCACGATCGATACAGCCATACAATTCATTTTTATTGATTTTTACTTTTGTTTCATAATTCGTTTTCAGCATCTGGTCGATGTTATAGAAATTTCCTTCTATCAGACGGGATACTACCATTGTCTGGTCAAATTCAAATACAACATGATTCTTTGAGAAGGAAATCGATACCTCATCATCCATTCCTCCATTCAGAATCTTGCTCACTTCATTCAATGTTTTACCTGGAATCACCACTTTAATTGGATCATAGCTTTCTTTCAGATGAATCTTCCGAATGGATACTCTCACCAAATCAAGAGAAGCAATTTTGAATTCATCCCCATTAATCTCAAACAGCTCACCGGTCAGAATCTTGTTACTCTCATTATCAGAAATGGAGAAAATAGTCTGACGAATCATTTCCTTTAAGGTAAACTGTGAAATATGAATATTTTTATCTGCATCAATCTGAGGAAGCATCGGAAATTCCTCATGATTGATACCCGGAATATTAAACTTGGATTTTCCACAGAAGAGAAGAATGTTGTTGTTCTCATCTACTTCAAAATTCACATCTTCATCCGGAAGTCGACGAACAATCTCCGAAATCATTTTTGCATTTACAAGAATAATCCCTTCCTGCTGAACCTCTGCCGGAATCTTTGTCTCAATACCAAGCTGCATATCATTGGTAGTCAGTTTAATGCTTTCTCCCTTTGCCTCGATAACTACACATTCAAGAATCGGCATCGTCGTTTTTCCCGGTACCGCCTTCAGAGCGATATTGATTCCATTGTTAAAATTATTTTTTGTGCAGGTAAATTTCATGTTGTGAATAACTCCTTTCCTTCCTTTAACATAATAAATAATAAGGGTTAACTAGTAGTATATAGTATTAGGGGCTGTTGATTTGTGGACAAGTCTGACAAGCCCTGTATTATGTCGGTTTTTATTATCTGTGAAAATTTATATAAATTGTTGTTTCCGGTGGATGAAGGTTCATGAAAAAAATCATGTTCCAGTGGAAAAACAAGTTATGATAAGGTTGTCCACAGGCTTTATGAATGTTATCAACAAGTTATCAAGAATTTAGCTTTTTCTTCAGAACAAGGATAGTGTTTTCTAGTTCTTTATCAACAAGAAGGTCTTCTTTAATCTTGTTGATACCGTGGATAACTGTTGAATGGTTCATTCTTTTGAGCTTTACAGCAATTTCTTTAAGTGTAAGATTTGTTAATTCATCACACAAATACATACAAATCTGTCTGGGAAGAGTGATTGTCTTTGTTCTCTTTTCTGACAGGATTGCTTCTTTGTCCAAACTGAAATGATCTGCTACAATCTCAATAATGTACTCTGCTGTGATAACCATATTCTCATTGGGAGAAATAAAATCTTTCAGTGCCTCCTCTGCCATGGATAATGTAATCTTCTGGTTTGGATTCGTAAACCGGGCATAGAGAAGAATTTTATTATAGGCACCCTCCAGAATACGTATATTGGATTTAATATTCGTGGCAATGTAACTGAGAATATCGTCGTCCAGCTGGATATCGGAATTCTCCTGCTTGTTACGTAATATTGCCATACTTGTTTCGTAATCCGGTGGCTGTATATCTATAGTCATACCGGAATTGAAACGGGACCGGTATCTCATATCTAGATGTTCCATTTGACTTGGTGGACGGTCACTGGAGATAACCAACTGTTTACCGGATTGATACAGTGCTTCAAAGGTATTGAAAAATTCAACCTGAGTGCTGTCCTTTCCTATTATAAACTGGATATCATCAATGAGTAGAACATCTACATTGCGATAGTTCTTTCTCAGGTTCGAGGTAGCAACCGTATCTTGTTTTTTTTGATTGGTACGGATTGCTTCCACCACATTATTCATAAAATTCTCACTGGTTGTATACATGACGCTGTACTCCGGATGGTTTTCCAAAATATAGCGCGCGATGGAATGCATCAAGTGAGTTTTGCCAAGTCCCGGACCACTGTAAAGGAACAATGGGTTGTATGTTTGTCCATTGGGATTTTCGGCTACGGCCACGGCAGCGGCATAGGCAATGTTGTTGCTGCTACTGACCACAAAGGTATCAAAAGAATGACCCTGTTTGAGGAAAGGATACTTTTCTTCCAAAATGTTCTCTTTATTATAGGAAGAAACTCCTTTTTCTTCAATCTCACTTTTATATACAAAACGGATGTCTACCTGCTTTCCGGTCTTCACTTCAATAGCAACCTGAAAGGGTATTTTATATCTTTTTTCAATCAAATCAAGAATATCACCCTGTGTTTGCTCGTTAATTGCAATGACTAACGTGTCATTTTGGAAAGAAATTACTTCCAAAGGTTCAATCCAGGTACGGAAAAGGACACCATTGATTAGGTATTCATCCCTCAGATATGTAATTATTTCGCTCCATTTGTCTTTAATTTCATTTTTCATCAAATTTCCTACCTATCCTAATAAAAATTGAATTTGGGTAAAAACATACATTTTTATTGTACTACAAATAAGAAGTAAAAGCAAATTTTATTGACATGATTTTTATAAAAATGTTGATAAACCGAAAAGAACTGCTTGACTATTGGAAAATTAGATAATATAATTAGGCTTGATACGGATTTCGTTATTATTTTTATAAAGGAGGTGTATGCAGAATGAAAATGACATATCAGCCGAAGAAAAGACAGAGATCTAAAGTTCATGGTTTTCGTAAAAGAATGAGTACTTCTAATGGAAGAAAGGTTCTTGCCAGAAGAAGAGCTAAGGGAAGAAAAAAATTGTCTGCATAAGGTCAGGACAACACTGACCTTTTCTTCTCTCGTGTGAGGAAAGAGTATTGTTTGAAAAGTTAGGAAAGAATCCTGAATTTCAGAAGGTCTACAAGACAGGTAGATCAAAAGCGAATAAGTATCTGGTTATGTATGTGAAAACAGGGGAGAGTGGTCCCAGTCGTTATGGATTTTCCGTCAGTAAGAAAGTCGGTAACAGTGTTGTGCGTCATCGCATCACCAGATTGTTAAGAGAATCCGTTCGTAAGAATGACGCATTGGTGAAAGAAGGCAACCGAATTATTATTGTTGCCCGCAAAGATGTAAAAGACAAGAATTTTAAAGACGTTGACGGCGCAGTGATTCATTTGATGAAATTACATGGAATTTTGAAATGAAGTGATTGTGTGAAGAAAATTTTTTTAGCAGTGATACACATCTATCAAAAATATATATCACCATTGAAAAGAACACCTTCCTGTATCTATACACCATGTTGTTCGGAGTATGCAGCTCAGGCAATAAAGAAGTATGGTGCAGGAAAAGGTGGTTTTTTGGCTGTAAAAAGAATTTTGAGATGTCATCCCTTTCACAAGGGAGGCTATGATCCTGTGCCGTGATTAACAGGAGGAAATAATTTTGTTTGATTGGTTATTTTGGATTTTTGGTAAAATCTTGTTTGGTATTGATTGGGTCGTATCTCATACATTTGGATTTTATGATACAGGATTTCATAATACAGGATTATGTATTATTTTATTTACGATTGTTATTTACCTGATTTTATACCCACTGAATTCGAAGCAGCAGAAGTCATCCCGTCTGATGAATAAAATTAATCCTGAAATTAAGGAGATTCAGAAGAAATATAAGGGAAAGACAGACCAGGCGTCTCAGATGAAGATGAATCAGGAGACACAGGCAGTTTATGCAAAATATGGAATCAGCCCATTTAGCGGATGTCTTCCTTTATTAATTACATTGCCGATTATGTTTTGTTTGTACCGTGTCATGTATGATATTAAATTTTATATTCCGGCACTGGCAGAAGGAAATGCAAATATTTTTCTGGGACTGGATATTGATGTAAGTCCTTTGGATTACTTCAATTCCGGGGAACATCGTTTTGGTTGGATTGCTTTTATCATACCGGTGCTTGCCGTGTTGTTCCAGTTTTTGAATACGAAGATTCTTCAGGTAAAAACGGATGATAAAAAAGGTGAGCAGGACTCCATGGCAAGTTCCATGAAGATGATGAACTATTTTATGCCGTTCATGTCCGGATTCTTCTGTTTGAGTCTTCCTATGTATATTGGACTTTACTGGATTACCGGAAGTATATTCCGTGTCGTTCAGGGAATTTTGGTTAACCGCAAGGTAGATAAAATTTCTATGGAAGAACTGATTGAGAAGAATAAGGCAAAAGCTTCCAAGAAGAGTGCCAAACAAGAAGCGATGAATCGCCAGATGGAAGAATATGCCAAGAAGAAAACAGCCGGTATAAAAACGGCAACCAGTTATCAGAATAATGCCTCTTCAAAAGAAAGCAATGAAGAAGTGAAGATAAACAAAAATATTGAACCAGGTAGTATTGCAGGATATGCACATATGCTTTCCGGAAAAAAAGATAAGAAGTAGGAGGAAAGAAAAATGGAGGAATGGAAAGAGTTTTCTGCGAAAACAGCAGATGAAGCTTTGACGAATGCTCTGATCCAGATGGAGACAACAAGTGATCAGATTGAATATGAAGTAGTAGAAGAGGAAAAGAGCGGAATTTTGGGATTGTTCAGCAAACCGGCTGTCATCCGTGTCCGCAAAAAGGAAGATGTAATAGATGTTGTGAAGAATTTCCTTACAAAAACCTTTGCTGCCATGAATCTTGAAGTAGAGATTGAGATGGAATTTGATGAAACAGAGAATGAAATCCATATTGAGCTCAAAGGTGATGAAATGGGTATGCTCATCGGTAAGAGAGGACAGACTTTGGATTCTCTTCAGTATCTGACATCACTTGTTGCCAACAAAAAGCAGGATAACTATATTAAAATAAAAATTGATACAGAAAATTATCGTGAGAGAAGAAAAGCAACGATAGAGAATTTGGCACGAAACGTGGCAAGCAAAGTAAAGAAAACAGGTCGTCCGGCATTTTTAGAACCCATGAATCCATATGAAAGAAGAATTATTCATGCGGAGCTGCAGGGTGATAAATATGTGGATACTCATAGTGAGGGTGAAGAACCACATCGTAAAGTCGTTGTTACTTTGAATAAGGAATTTGCTTCGGAACTGCCAAGAAGAAATAATTATCGCAGAAGGAACAATTATTCCAGAGACCGTAAAAAACCATATTCTGAAAAAAAAGATTAAAAAGATAAAGTGTGAAAGGCTGATTCTTAGGATTCAGCCTTTTTTCACCCGGAAAGGAATCTATGTCAGATCAGGAAACAATTGCTGCAATAGCAACATCATCTCAAAATGGAAGTATTAGCGTAATTCGCGTCAGTGGGGAGGAAGCATTTTCTCTTGTCAGCCAAATTTTTTGTGATGGTAAAGGAAATCCCATGAATCTCAACCAATTTCAAACTCATACCATTCAATATGGGTTTATTTATGATGGCGAAAAAAGGATTGATGAGGTTCTGGTTCTTCTTATGCGGGGACCAAGAAGCTATACGGCAGAAGATGTTGTGGAAATTCACTGCCATGGCGGCCATTATATCTGTCAGGTTATTCTGAACCTGCTTATCAGCAAAGGAGTTCGAGCAGCGGAACCAGGGGAATTTACAAAAAGAGCTTTTCTCAATGGAAGATTGGATTTGTCCCAGGCAGAAGCGGTCATGGATGTGATACAATCGAAAAGTGAAATTGCGCTGGAAAATTCTATTCAGCAATTGAAGGGTGCGGTAAGAAAAAAAATTGAGTCTCTCCGCAGCATTATTTTAGAAGATGTGGCTTATCTGGAGGCGGCACTGGATGATCCGGAACATATTTCACTGGATGATTTTTCAGAAAATATTGCTGGGCATGTGGAACATCTGCTCAGAGAAACCAATCACCTGATTGAAAACTGCAACAATGGAAGAATCATAAGAGAAGGAATTCATACGGTCATTGCAGGAAAACCCAATGTGGGAAAATCCTCTCTTCTCAATTGTATGTTGCGGGAAAATAGGGCAATTGTTACAGATGTTCCCGGTACCACCAGAGATACTCTGGAAGAAGATGTGGTGATTGGAAATACATTACTTCATCTTATCGATACCGCCGGTATTCATGAAACGGAAAATAAGGTGGAAAGCATCGGCATCGAAAAGACCAAAGAATCTCTTGGGAAGGCTGATTTTGTCATTGTTGTTTTGGATGCCAGTGAGGAATTGTCGGAAGAGGACCGGGAAATTTTTTCATTAAGCAGTGAACGTCCCGGCGTTGTTCTTTTAAATAAAACCGATTTGTCTCAAAAACTTATGCCGGAAGAAATTCAATCTCTCACCAAAAAAGAGATTATTTCTTTTTCCGCTGTTACCGGGGAAGGTCTGGAACAGCTGGAAGAAACTATCAATCAACAATTTATCGAACAGAAAATAGAGACAAACAATGAACTCTATATAACGAATGCGAGACAAAAGGAAGCCTTGTTCCAGACCAGAGAGAGTCTCCAAAAAGTGAAGGAGAGCATTGAGCTTGGCATGCCGGAGGATTTGTATGCCATTGATTTGACAGATGCCTATGAATCATTGGGAAAAATTATCGGTGAGACCATAGAAGAGGATATTATTGAAAAGATTTTTAAAGATTTTTGCATGGGAAAATAAAGGAGAGGATTTCATGACGGAGAAATACGATGCCATCGTAATCGGTGCCGGTCATGCCGGCTGTGAAGCTGCACTGGCACTGGCAAGACTTTCATTAAAAACGGCAATTTTTACCGTAAGTGTAGACAGTATTGCCATGATGCCCTGTAATCCCAATGTTGGGGGAACTTCCAAAGGGCATCTTGTGAGAGAGATTGATGCCCTCGGTGGAGAAATGGGTAAAAATATTGACCGGACTTTTATCCAGTCAAAAATGTTAAATCAGTCCAAGGGTCCGGCGGTTCATTCCCTTCGCGCCCAGGCAGATAAAAAGGAATATAGTTATGCCATGCGAAAAGTGCTGGAAGAGACTGAAAACTTAAGTATCAAACAAGGTGAAATTACGGAATTTATTGTGGAGAAGGGAGAAATCCGCGGAGTGCGTTCGTATACAGGAAACGTTTATGAATGTCAGGCAGTCGTTCTCTGTACCGGAACCTATCTCAATGCAAGATGTATCACAGGTGAAACATCTGTTTACACAGGTCCAAATGGTCTGCAGGCAGCTACTCATCTTACAGATTCCCTTGAAAAATTAGGAATTTCAGTCCGCAGATTTAAGACAGGGACGCCGGCACGAATTGATGGAAGAACCATTGATTACAGTAAAATGGAACCGCAGTATGGAGATGAAAAAATTGTTCCTTTTTCCTTTACCAATAAGGCGGAGGATTTGGAGCGGGAGCAGGTGAAGTGCTGGCTTACTTATACCAACGTAGAAACTCATCAGGTAATCCGCGATAATTTGGATCGCTCTCCGTTGTACTCCGGTTACATTAAGGGAACAGGCCCTCGCTATTGTCCCTCTATTGAAGATAAGGTGGTGCGTTTTGCGGACAAGAACCGTCATCAGGTATTCATTGAGCCGGAAGGAAATTATACCAATGAAATGTATGTGGGTGGTATGTCCAGTTCTCTCCCGGAGGATGTCCAGGAAAAAATGTACCGCTCTGTGCCGGGTCTTGAAAATGCACGGATTGTGAGAAATGCATATGCCATCGAATATGACTGTATTGATTCTCTGGAATTGCTTCCTACTCTGGAATTGAAAAAGGTAAAAGGACTTTACAGTGCGGGACAGGCCAATGGAAGTTCCGGCTATGAGGAAGCAGCAGCACAGGGATTGGTAGCAGGAATCAATGCAGCCAGAAAATGTCTGGGTCAGGAACCGATTATTATTGACCGCTCCCAAGGATATGTGGGCGTACTCATTGATGATCTCGTAACAAAAGGAACCAATGAACCCTATCGTATGATGACATCCCGTGCAGAATATCGACTGTTGCTTCGCCAGGATAATGCCGATGAGAGATTAACAAAGCTTGGCTATGAAATCGGTTTGATTCCGGAAGAGCGGTATCAGCACTTTGTAGAAAAATATGAACAGATTGAAAAAGAAATCGAAAGAGTTAAAAATACCTTTGTCGGCAACACCGAAGAAGTTCAGAAACTGTTGGATGAATATAACAGCACCAGACTAGTAAGTGGCATCTCTCTGGCAGAACTGATTCGTCGTCCGGAATTGAATTATGATTGTTTGGCCTCCATTGATGAAGAACGACCTGACCTTTCTGAAGAAGTGCGGGAAGAAGTCAATATCAATTTGAAATATGAGGGATATATCAAGCGTCAGCAAAAACAGGTAGAACAGTTCCATAAACTGGAAAAGAAAAAAATTCCTGCAGATATTGATTATGAGGATGTAAAAAGTCTCCGTCTGGAAGCAATACAAAAGTTATCGGATATACGGCCGGAGTCTGTCGGACAGGCTGCGAGAATTAGTGGGGTATCGCCCTCTGATATTTCTGTACTGACCGTTTATCTGGAACAGTATAATCGAAAGCAGGTGAGGTAAATGAAAAAAGTCTTTGGCAAGTATGATATTTTTCTGGATGTTGAGGAAGAAAAAAAGCTGGAAGATTATTATGACTTGCTGCTGGAATGGAATCAAAAAGTAAATTTGACGTCCATTGTAGAGAGGCAGGATGTTATTTGGAAACATTTTTTGGATTCTGCCCTTATCATGAAAAGTAATCTTTGGAAAAAAGATGAAATGCAAAATGTTTTAGATGTAGGAACAGGGGCAGGATTTCCGGGAATGGTTCTTGCTATTCTGAACCCGGAGAAAAAATTTGTTTTATTGGATTCCTTGAACAAGAGAGTAGATTTTTTGAAATTGACAGCAGATCAGTTACAATTGGAAAATGTAACAGCAGTGCATGGAAGAGCAGAGGTATATGGAAGAAATGAAGAATTTCGTAATCAGTTTGACTTTGTTGTGTCCCGCGCAGTGGCTGAACTTCCGGTATTGATGGAATATTGTATTCCA
>JALENH010000074.1 GCA_022767895.1 Eubacterium sp. | reverse complement strand
TAGAGTTCCTCCATCTTCAATTTCTTCTTGTCTCGCAGAAAAAAATCCACCAATTTACCATCCCCATAGGAGTAGCCGGCAAGCTTTTCATAGATTCCTCCCTGCTCCATCCATTCCGTCGCCTTATCCGCACCAAGCTTTTCCACCCATTCCTTCACTTTCTCCTCAGAATCCCCCAGCTTAACCGGGGAATTTTTGTAGGTAAGAAGGGTATTCTGCAAAATATCCCACTGGTTTGAATAAAAATCTCTGGCATCCACATCATAACTGCTGGAGAGACCTTTCTTCGGCCCGAGCTTTGATAACCGGGCGAGCCAGTTATCATCACCTGTCTCGGCACATCCCATGGCAAGTCCCATATATATGGTATTCATGGCAAGAGAATTTCCCTGCATAAGTACTTTTACCATTTCATCCTCGGACACCGATTCATCTAGAAGGAAGTCTCCCATCCCTTTTTGGGAGTCATCCTCCCACAGCTGATTCATAATCCGGTGTCCTTCCTTGGCTCCCTGACTGTCTGCATGATAATTGACACGGTATTCCTTCACCGCTATCTGTATACTTTTCTGCAGTTCGGACACACTCTCCCTCTGCTTTTTCATCATCTCTTCGTAATCACTGGCAGAATACCCACCATTCATGTTCATCACTGCCATATCCGTGATAGCCTTGTCCGGATTACTGGTGGTTTTGTAGCCCAGATAAACGGCATCCTTCCCGGTGCCATTATTCAGGTTCTGGTCCTGTACCTCATAGCCATTGTCCCACAACCACTTCTTGGCGTCATCTTCCGTCTTTGCCGTGCTGATGCGCACCTCTCTGACGTAATCTCCCTCTTCTTCCGGGCTGGCCGCCAAGGTGTGGGCGGGATTGATGATACACATTACTCCCGCCAAGCCAAAAGCAACCGATGTCCTTATCACTTTTCGAACATTTCTCCGTCTCATTCCGATTCCTCCTTTAAGCTTCTGCCAGCTTTTTCCTTCTCCTTCTTCCGATCAGTGCGGTAACAAAACCGCCAATCAGGATACCTCCCAGACCCGCCATCCAAATCACATTGCCGGTTCCAAAAGTACTTCCCATGAAATCTTCTTCTCCTTCATCTCTTACAAAGAACATATAGAGACCGTCCAAGTCATCCGAAAAACAATAATTATTCAGATTGTAAGCAGCCTCTTCTCCAAAAGCATGCACCGGAGAATAACCTTCCTCAGCCACATTACCCGCCCTACCGTTCTGACAAATCATATCAATGGTAATGGGATTCCCGGCATCCCTATCCTTCGTAGTATATAGGGCATTCCATTCTCTGGCTGACCAGGCATTCAAATCGGCATACTCCCCTTTCTGATCCTTCACCGCATAATAATTCAGGTAAGTTTGTTTCCCTTGCTCATCCTTCTTCTCATCCACAAGAATCCGGGGAATCTGCGTATATTTCGGATGTTTGTAATGGTACACTTCCAGTGACACATACACAGCCGCTGTGATAAGCATAATACCAAGGGCAATCACACCTATATAGGCAAAGAAATAGTGTGCCACTCTAGTGGAAAAATGCTGGGTGAGCCAGGTGGCAATTCCATAACTAATGGGATTATTCGTTATAAACGTCTCCAACGCCGGCCACCATATGATCGCATCAATCTGCATCATTATGCCATGGATATACACGTTAAAAACAAGTAATGAAACACCCAGTACAAAAAAGGTCCCCGCCACGGCAAAGAGAGCAATCTCTGCCCCTTTGCTTATATTTCCATAGAACCAGCTGGTGTCCCCTTTGGAGACAGATTTTTGCAGTGCCTCATTCGTTAATGCCACGCCACCATCAAAAAGACTCCGGTCCACTCCGGCATAAAGAGAAACCTCCTTCGGAATATCTTTACTCTCTGTCACCTCTTTAAAGGTGTGTTCCATCACTTCCTCTGATGTCTCATTCGCTTTTTTCCAGTCCTCTTTCGAAGTTCCTGACACCTGCATCAAATAGCTGAATCCCACCAGATTGCTGATGGCATACTGTCCGTCTGTCATGGCTTTCACAATGGGATAGAGCTGCTTTATCTTAAGATTCTCTTTCTTCTGCAAAAAATAATCCACTAATTTCGCTTTCCCATATGAGTAGGATGCCAGGAGTTCATAAACCGTTCCGCTCTCCAGCCATCTGGCATAATTCGCATCTCCATTTTTCTTTGTCCACTCCTCAATTTTTTCTTTCGGGGCATCCACCTTGATTCCTGAGTTTTTGTAAAATTGCAATTTTTCCTGCAAGGGTTCCCATTGAACATTGTAAATTTCCCGAGCCTTGTCATCATATTTCTCAGGAGACAGTTTGTTGTTCGGACCCATTGCGGACAACCGTTTCAGCCAGTTGTCATTCCCACTCTCACTGCATGCCACTGCAAGACCCTGATAAATCGCCGTCATAGCCGTGGTATTTCCCTGCATGATTACCTTCACCAAATCATCCTCTGACAGGGATTCATCCAGCAGATAATCCCCCACAAGTTTGCCGGAATCATCTTCCCTCATGCCATTGAGAACTTCATGAGCTTTTTTGGCTCCTATGGTGCCGGCTGCGTAATTATCTCTGTATTCTTTCAGAGCGACCTTGACAATTTTGACAATTTTCCCTACGCTCTCTTTCTGCCTTTTCACCATGTCTTCATACTCGCCGTAGGAGTAGCCGCCTTTCATGTTCATCACCGCCATGTCCGTAATGGCCTTGTCCGGATTACTGGTAGTTTTGTAACCAAGGTAAACAGCGTCTTTACCGGTGCCCTCATTTAGGTTTTGTTCTTGCACTTCATAGCCATTTTTATATAGCCAGTTTTGGGCCTCCGTTTCTGTCTTTGCCGTGCTGATGCGCACCTCGCTGACATAATCTCCCTCTTCTTCTTCCGGGCTGGCCGCCAGAGTATGGGCGGGATTGATGATACACATTACTCCCGCCAAACCAAAAGCGATTGCTGCCCTTCCCACTTTTTTAAGGTTTCCTCGTCTCATAAAAATTCCTCCTATCTTGCCTTATCTGTAAAAGATGTTACGCCTCCGCCACTTTCTTCTTTTTCCGTCTGTCATTCGCTGTGGTAAAGAAGGAGCCAATCAGGATACCTCCCAGCGCTCCTAGTCCTGCCATCAGCATTATATTGCCACTTCCAAAGGCACTTCCATGATAACCTGCCTCCCTATCCTCTCTGGCAAAGAACATATAGATTCCATCCACATCATCATTATAACAGTGATTGTTCAGGTTAAAGGCCCCCTTCTCACCAAAGGCATGTAGCGGGGAGTACCCTTCTTCTGCCACATTACCATCCGCACCTTCCTGACAGAACATGTCGGTGGTGATGGGGTCTCCGGCATCCCTATCTTTGGTGGTGTACAGGGCATTCCACTGTTTCCCCTTCCAGGCATTCAGGTCACCATAGGCATCCCTCTGGTCTTTCACCGCATAATAATAGAGATAGGTTGATTTTCCCTGTTCATCCTTCTTCTCATCCACTAAAATACGGGGGATTTCCGTATATGTCTGATGATAGTAGTTGTACACTTCCAATATAACGTATACACAGGCAACAATACAGGCAATTCCCAGAGCAATTGTGCCCATAACATTCCCCCATTTTGCTATAAAAAGAAGCTTGTCGTTTCCAGTAACAGCCCACGCAGTATTCCATACCTTATTGGATATTTCCAGCTTCTCACGAAAATGTAGTGCAAACAAGGCTAAAGCAGTCTGAAGCTTATATGTCACAACAAACAAAGTAGTGGCAATCGCAACAAATGTCCCTGTTATCGCATAGAGTGCGATTTCTGCTCCCAAACTGATATTTCCCTGAATCCAGCTGATATCTCCCGTAGACGCAGATTTTCTCAATGCTTCATTGGTCAACGCCACACCGCCCTCAAAGAGGCTGCGATCCACACCCGCATAAATAGATACTTCTTTCACAACCTGGGTATTTTCTTCCTTTGCCGCCTGCTTCACTGCTTCCTTCATGATATCGTCGGTCTGCTCATCTGCTTCTTTCCATGCCTTTTCAGCGGTTCCTGCCACCTGTACCAGATAGCTGAGTCCCACCAGTTTGGAAATCGCCCTCTGTCCCTCTGTCATGGCCTTCACCACAGGGTACAATTCTTTTATCTTAAGGTCCTTTTTTTCCTGCAAAAAGAAGTCTGCCAGTGTCCCTTTTCCATAAGAATAAGCATCCAGCATCTCATAAACCTGACCATTCTGCATCCAGGAAAAATATTTTTCTTTTCCTTCCTTTTCTTTCCATTTCTCAATCTCTTCTTCCGAGGCATCCATCTTCAAGCCGGATTTTTTGTAATCCAGCAGGCAATCCCGCAGAGAGTCCCACTGACCGTTGTAAATATCTCTAGCTGTGTCATCATAAGTTTCGGAAAGAGTTTTGTCCGGACCGATTGCAGACAACCGTTTCAGCCAGTTGTCATTCCCACTCTCACTGCATGCCAACGCCATACCCCGATAGACTGCCGTCATGGCAGTGGTGTTTCCCTGCATGATAACTTTCACCAGCTCCTTGTCCGTCACCGATTGGTTCAGTAAAAAATCTCCCATCTTCTTTCCGGAATCATCCTCTTTCATTCCATTCAAAACTTCATGAGCCTTTTTTGCCCCTGCCATACCGGCTGCATAATTGGCACGATATTCCTTCAGAGAAACCCGAACGGCTTTTACGATTTCCTTCACACCATCTTCCTGTTGTTTCAGCAATTCTTCATAATCGCCATAGGAATAGCCACCCTTCATGTCCATCACCGCCATATCCGTAATGGCCTTGTCCGGGTCACTGGTGGTTTTATAACCAAGGTAGACGGCATCCTTCCCGGTTCCATTATTCAGGTTCTGGTCCTGTACTTCATACCCATGGTCCCACAACCAGTCCTTGGCAGCATCTTCCGTCTTTGCCGTGCTGATGCGCACCTCGCTGACATAATCTCCCTCTTCTTCTTCTGGGCTGGCCGCCAGAGTATGGGCGGGATTGATGATACACATTACTCCCGCCAAACCAA
>JALENH010000324.1 GCA_022767895.1 Eubacterium sp. | reverse complement strand
ACGGATAAACTCAAAGATGTTGCCTTGGAGAGTGCAAAGAATACGCAGGGGGCTTTGACGTATTACATACGTTATAATCCGGATTTTACAGAGGCTACTTCGGGCCTTTTTGCCTCAAGAGATGGCGCAGATGCAGAATTTGAATCGCTGACGCCGACGGATTTTAGCAGTTATGATAAGGATGATTTAGAACATGTGGGTTGGTATTATATCCCTGTGAATAACGGGAAGCCAACTTGGATGGACCCTTATTTGAATTCCAATATCAATGTATATATGATTTCCTATGTGGTGCCAATTACGATTGATGATGTCCAGGTCGGTATTGTGGGAATGGATATTGACTTCAATGAAATGAAAACACAGGCCGGCAATTCCAAGAGTTTTGAGAGTGGATACGGGTTCCTGATAAATGGCGAGAATAAAATAATGTCTCACCCGGATGCCAAATACGGAACGGCAGTTGCCGATTTGAGCAAAGAACTTGCGGATTATCTGTCTGCCGGAAAAAATGATGTGGTAGGACAATATTCCTATAATGGGAAAAGTGAGACAGCCGGATTTGTCACTTTGAAAAATGGAATGAAATTGGTGGTTACCGCACCGACGTCAGAACTTCAGCAGTCTTCCAGAACATTGTTCATCTGGATTGCAATTGCTATGCTGCTTTCCGTACTATACGGATTGATTGTGGCAATTATATTCAGCAACAATCTGGTGAATCCGATTCGTCGTCTGACAGACATTGTAGAGGATACGGCAGAATTGAATTTCAAAGCGAATCCGTATAGTGATAAACTGGTTAAAATTAAGGATGAGACCGGAGACATGGCACGTGCTGTCCGCAAAATGCGTAAGAAGCTCCGCGAGATGGTAAATCTGATTGAAGCCACCGGTGTTACTCTGGGCGATAACGTGTTGGATTTGAATGAAAATATGACTGTTGTCGGTGATATCTGTAACAACAATTCAGCAACGGCAGAGGAACTGGCAGCAGCCATGGAAGAGGCGGCCAGCGCGACAGATACGGTTAATCAGGCGATTGAGCGCGTGAATGTCAATGCGAAGGATATTGAGCATTTGTCTGAGCAGGGAGCTGAGAATTCCCTGCAGGTAAAAGAACGTGCTGCTTCTCTGAAGGAAATGACGGCAGAGGTAAGCGACAGCGCCAATGCCATGTATGAAGATGTCTGGGCAAATTCCAAGGAGGCTCTGGAGAAAGCTCAGGCGGTAGAGCGGATTAACGAGCTGACGCAGAATATTATGGAGATTTCTTCTCAGACCAATCTGTTAGCTTTGAACGCTTCAATCGAGGCGGCGAGAGCCGGAGAGGCCGGCAAGGGCTTCGCCGTTGTTGCTACGGAGATTGGAAAGCTGGCTTCCCAGACTCAAGATGCTGTGGAGGATATCAATGACATTATCGGTCAGGTTAACAGTGCGGTAGAAGGGCTTACTGGTTGTCTTGATAATACGATGACTTTCTTAGACAAAACGGTTCGTGAGAATTTTGCGAGCTTCCGTGAAATTGGTGAAAATTATGATGAAGATGCCAGCACCTACCAGGCTGGTATGGAGCAGATTAATGAAGCAGTGAAGGAACTGGTAACAGCCATCACAGAGATTACGTTCTCCACCCAGGAGATTAATACAACCGTAGGGGAGTCGGCAGCAGGTGTATCTGATATTGCCGGCAAGACATCCGAGATGGTACAGAAGATTCAGTCCACGGACGCATTCATGAGAGACAGTAAAAAGAGTGCAGATGACCTCAACGGTATTGTGTCTGAGTTTGAATTGAACTAAAGATTACTTGACATTTACAAATTTTCGTACTATGATAAACGTGACTTGAGAAAGAGAAAAGCGTTGACGGAGACAGTAGCCTTTGCCGAAGCGTCCCAGTGAGCCGGAGACAGTGAAAACCCGGTACCAGTAGACACAGGTGAATAT
>JALENH010000177.1 GCA_022767895.1 Eubacterium sp. | reverse complement strand
GTAATCGGCGTACACGGCAGCATCAGCACAAGAGCCATTAAAAAAGCCCAAAAGCGTATTTTCCTTTTCTTAATATTACTGTTCATATATCTATTTCCTCCTTACAATTCATTTCTTACTATATATTTCAAATGGCGATAGCCATCTTGGATCGTTTTCAATTTTGATTTTCTCGGATACATGCACCTTTTCAATGCAACCGGCAACTCCCGAATCCGAAGTTCCTGTCTAGACGCTTCTGCAATCATTTCTGTCGCGAATTCCATACCGGTTGTGGAAAAATGCAACGTTTCTAAAACCTCTTTCGTCACCCCTCGAAGACCACAATGAAAATCATATACATTGACATGAAACTTTCTCCGCCCCAGATAGGACAGAAATTTCACCCCGCACCGGTGGGATAACGGCATGGCGCCCTTTTGAATTCCTCCGGCATAACGGTTGCCAATAACCATGTCTGCCTGTCCGAATGCCAGCATTTCATACATCCCTTCTATATGCAAAAAGTCATACGTAGTATCACAATCTCCAATAATCAGAACATTGCCTGACGACGCACTCATTCCGGCACGTATCGCCGCCCCATAGCCTCTCCTGGTCTCGCAAATCACTTTGGCCCCATGTTCTTTGGCAATCCCGGCTGAGTTGTCCGAAGAACCATTATCCACAACCAAAATCTCTCCCTGGATCCCATTTTCCTGCATAAAGGCTTTTGCCTCATCAATGCAGATACCCACCGTCTGTTCTTCATTCAGACAGGGCATGATGATTGACAAGTCAAGTTTTTCCCCGCCTATGTCTGCCATTAGGCAACCACCTCCCATCTGTCACGATTTCCAAAACAAACAAAATCGCAACAATTGTTCCCATCTGGGCACGATAGGTAAAAAAGAAGTGCAGATAAGAGTGATTATGTAAAATCAGATATCTCACATATGGAATCACTGCTATACCAATACATGAATAAATCAGTTTCCACTCTGTGTTGTTCCGATGATAAACAAATCCTCTGTATACCAGATAGAGCAGTAAGAGAATACCGGCAAACACTCCTATTTCTCCGTAATCGAAAGGGAACAGACATTTCATGTTATTAAACACTGCACCGAATAGATAGGAGCCGAAACTTATGCCCACATCTCCGCCAATTCTTTCATTCATATGCTGCGTCACATAAGGCATAACATTTTCCGATAAAACAACGGAAGCAAGGAGCCACTTGCTGACCCACATGCCCACATAGCCCAATCCCCAAAACAGGATAGACTGTACCGAAATCTTCCCGGCACGTCCTTTGGCTTCCCTGTCGTCCACGCTATATAGGAGCCACAATACCAATAATAGCGGAACCGTCAGCGTCAACGTCTCTGTCGTA
Organism: Eubacterium sp.; assembly: GCA_022767895.1. Taxonomy (GTDB): domain Bacteria; phylum Bacillota; class Clostridia; order Lachnospirales; family Lachnospiraceae; genus Eubacterium_F. The sequence continues at coordinate 7,796 of JALENH010000177.1, read as the reverse complement.
AGAAAATCCAGATAGGACGTCACCATTCCCACTACCATAAAAAATATCCCCAGCAAATTCCATTTGCGTCGACGGGCCAACAAAACTGCCACTATGGAGGCGGCTAACATCAGCAAATACATCCACGTGTATTCCAGTGAAAATGGTACGAACCATACAGAGGTTCCCATCAGTCCTACAGCAATCGCAACCGCCGCCCTGGATAACTTGCTTTTCAGTAGCATAACAAGCAGAACTACCACAAGTATTGCACATAAAACAGCATTTATTACATAAATTTGTGAAATATCAAATAATACAAGCAGGGGCCGCACCAGCGCAAGGGAGCCATGCCAATATCTCAGGTACTGCAAATTGGCCTCTTTGCCCTTCGTAACAGCATCGAGCAAATTCTGGTTTTCATTCTCTATCGGATTCGAATAATACGCCGACCGCATCACTGACTCCAAGGGCTTTTCACTGTCATACTGGTAGGCAATGGCAAGTAAAATGGAGTCCGCATAGCGGTCAATCTTACTGCTGTCCACATCATCTATGACTTTGCCGAATAGTTCGCCGTCACAAAGGTAATGTGCAGATTTTTCCATATTTTTCTGTATAGCAGACCGGGGAATACAAGCCACTGCTACGAGAAGCAGCGTCAACACCAACACGCCACACAAAAATGTGCCTGTATATTTCAGAAATTTCCCCAGCACTGAGTTCATGATTTCACCATCACCTTCACTTTGCTCCTTGCATATTGCGCATAATCTTCTATATTATAACTGCTCTTTTTTAATTTTGTCAACAAACCTGTCCTAAAACGACATATAAACGGTGCGAAAGTATATGCCAAAAAAAAAGGAACCAATCATCACTCTTCTCTCAGAGTCGATTGGAATCCCTTTTTGATATTTCATAACCATCAACCAAACTGCCCACTGACATAAGCCTTTGTCTTTTCCATTTTCGGATTGTCGAAAATCTGGCTCGTGGTTCCAAATTCCACCAAATCCCCCAGAAGGAAGAAAGCCGTTTTGTCTGCCACCCGAGCTGCCTGCTGCATATTGTGGGTAACGATAATGACTGTATAATTCTCCTTTAGCGCCAGCATTAACTCTTCCATTTTCGTGGTGGAAATCGGATCCAGGGCACTCGTCGCCTCATCCATCAGTATAATGTCCGGCTCCAGCGCAATGGTTCTGGCGATGCAAAGTCTCTGCTGCTGACCGCCGGACAGAGAAAGGGCAGATTTTTTCAAACGGTCCTTCACTTCATCCCACAGCGCAGCCTTCTTTAAACTATTTTCTACAATCTCATCCAGCTCCCTGCGTTTCCGCGTACCATGGTAGCGCGGTGCATAGGCTACATTGTCATAGATGCTGATGGGAAATGGATTCGGTTTCTGAAATACCATGCCAATCTTTTTGCGTACCGCCATCGCATCTGTTTTCCGGTCGTAAATATCCTGATCATTAAACAGAACTTTACCTGTAATCTTACAATTTGGCACCAGATCATTCATGCGGTTCAACGTCTTTAAAAAAGTAGATTTTCCACACCCCGATGGTCCAATCAATGCTGTGATTTCATTTTTCCGGATATCCATATTGATATCTTTCAGCACCTGATGATCCCCGTAGCTGAGATTCAGGTTTTCAGTCTTAATAATTCCCATAGTTTCCTCCATTTATCTCCGTTTTTTCTGAAATACCGATGCAATGAACCGGGTCACTAATTCTGTCACCAGCACAAAGAGCATCAGCACCGCCGCCATGGCGTAAGGCACCCACTCTGCCGCTCCCCCTTCAGTGGCATATAAATACAACTGAACGGTCATGGTAGCCCCCGGCTCCGTCACATGAGACATTAATCCAGTGGGCATATCCTGAGAAATTCCTGCCGTGTAGAGCAAAGCCGCTGACTCACTAACCATACGGCCAATACTCAAAATAATTGCCACAACAATTCCCGGCATCGCACACGGCAAAATGATTTTCCGAATCATATAGAACCGGGAAACCCCCATGGCAATCGCCGCCTCGCGATAAGCGGGATCCACCGTGCGCAAAGATTCCTCCGTCGTGCGAATCATGGTAGGCAGCACAATTAGCGTAAGGGTCAGAGAGGCCGCAATCATAGAGCCTGCATAATCTCCGATATGGAGCTGTCTGACAAAAAAGGTCAGTCCAAACAGACCATATACAATAGAGGGAATCCCCGACAAAATTTCAATGGCAAACCGGATTACCCCAACAATTTTTCCCTGCTTGGCGTACTCCGCAAGATAAATAGCAGAACCGATTCCGAAAGGGATACAAAATACAAGGGTCAGAACAACCGTGTATAACGTATTAATAATCATCGGTTTGATACCATAGGTGTCCATCAGAATATCGGGTTCCGTAGAAAGGAAATTCCAGTTTACATAAGGAAGTCCGGCCTGAAGTATGTAAACAATCAGCGAAACTGATAAAAGAGCAATCAGGAAAGTAAATAATAAAGTAATCCCCCTTGTAAACAGTGCCCCTGCACGTATTTTCTTTTTCATCATTTTCCTATCATCCTTTCTGCCTAGCCGAAGTTCGGATTAGTCCATAAAAAATGCCATTTATGATAACGATAAAGACAAAGAGTACCAGTCCAATCCCCATCAGCACCTGAGAGGTCTCCTCTGTGGCATAGGCCATTTCCGTAACGATAGCTGTCGTCAAAAAACGAACCGGTTTCAAAAACTCCGGCATATCCGGAACGTTTCCAGCCACCATAATGACAGCCATCGTCTCACCGACTGCTCGCCCAAGTCCAAGAAGAATGCCCGCCAGAATTCCCGATTTAGCTGCCGGCACAACAATATGAAGTAAGGTATACTCCTTGTCCACTCCCAGCGCCAGAGAAGCTTCCATATATTCCGGCGCAACAGCCGTAATACTGCTTTCACTGACTGAAATAATCGTAGGCAGTGTCATAACAATAAGCACAAGAACCGCTGATAAAAGTGTCAGCCCCGCCGGAAGCGAAAACACCTCCTGCACAAAGGGAACCAGCACAACCATTCCGACAAAACCATAAATAACTGATGGAATTCCCGCCAGCATACTAATAATTGTGCGAAGCACCGCCGCCACAGGTCTGGGCAAAAAGTGTGCCATGCCAATGGCCACAAGCACAGAAACCGGAACTGCCACAATTACCGTTGCCCCCATCGCCATGACAGAAGACAGCAAAAAAGGCAGAATTCCATATTGTTCCGGCGAGACCGATGTATTCCATGTATCGCCAAACAAAAAATTGAAAATTCCCACCCGAAGAATCCCGGGACCTCCTGAGCGAACCATAAAACATCCAATCAGTATTACCGAAAGAACAGTGACTATCGTAAACAGGAAAAGCAAATAGCGGAAAATCAAATCCGATAACTTTTTCTTTGTTTTCATAAATTCCTCCTATCCTCCTTTTTCTAAAGGAGAGAGGCTGCCAGAGACAGCCCCTTGTATTACAATGTTTTGAAGAAAAACTCATCCACTATTTCTTGGTTTTCTTTTTGGCAGCCTGTTTCACTGTGACTTTAATCTTAGCAGTAATATTGCCGGATACTGTCTTAATCGTAATGGTTGCTTTACCCTTTTTCTTTGCTTTGATTACTCCTTTTGCAGAAACCGTAGCCACTTTCTTATTGGAAGATTTGAATGTGACTTTTTTGTCGGTAGCATTGTCCGGATAAACGGTGTACTTGATCGTCTTCTTTTTACCCTTTGTCAAAGTCAGCTTCTTGCTTGTCTTCAGAGTAATCTTACGTGGTACGATTTTGGTAGACCCCAGTGTTACAAATCCCATCTTGGTAATAATCTTCTTGGCATTGCTGTTTGTCTGGCACCACTTAATGAAGGATGCTGTCTGACCGGTTGGTTCTCCCTTCGTAGCCAGTACAAACGGACGACTCATTTTATAAGAACCATTTGCCACATTTTCCGTTGTCGCTGCCACACCATTAAATTTCACTGCCTTTACCTGATTCTCATCCAAATCTCCTAAAGACATATAGCCGATGGCTCCTGCGTTGCTCTTTACTGATGTCTGCATCGCTCCTGTCGTGGAAATTTCAGCCTCCAGCTTGCCATACTTTTTGGAAATATCCAGTTTGAAATCATTTTTCAATACATCTTCAAAACAGCTTCTTGTTCCGGAACCGGATTCTCTACCATAAGCTGCAATGGATTTGTCAAAACTGGATGCGATGGATTTCCAGTTTGTATACTTTTTAGAATAAATGTTGAACAGCTGCTCCGGTGAAATGTTTCCAACCGGGTTTGATTTGTTAACTACGATGGCAATACCATCATTACAAATTACATTTGCTTTCAACACGTTTGCTTCTTCCGCTTTCAAGGCACGGCTTGACATACCAATATCTACTTTGCCATTGGTGGCATCTGCAATTCCGGAACCGGAACCGGTGATATTTGTAAAGTTAATTTTTACACCCTTATTTTCCTTTACATACTGCTTTGCCAGCTGCTGTGCAAGTGGTGAGATGGATGTGGAACCTGACAGGGTAATTGTCTGTGTTGCTGCCTCTGCCGGCTGTACCGGTGAAACAGCAAGTGTTCCTGCTGCCATAACAAAAGTCATAATCGTTGCTGCTAATCTTTTACATTTCATTTTCTTATCCTCCATTTTCTTGAATGTTTATCAATCATCATTGATGCAAGGAAGGAAACAAATGGCACCGTCAATATGATACCAATGGTTCCGGATACTCCCCGCATAATCTCAATTCCAATCGAATACATGTTAATAATCTGCTGATAGGGAAAACTGTAAGCATAAATCAAAATCATCGTGTTCAGGGAAGTTCCTGCAAAAGCAAGAATCAGTGTATTGGACATGGTCCCCATCATATCTCTCCCGACATGTATGCCGGAATAAAAAAGTTCTCTTCTTGTGAGTCCCGGATTTTTCTCATAAATTTCCTGGATTGTACTGGCAACAGACATTGCTACATCCATCACAGCTCCCAGTGCGGCAATGAGAATCCCGGCGTACAAAAGATCACCAATCTGCAACTTGCTGTTCTGTGCCACATACACCATCGATTCGATGTCCTCCGTATTGTATCCGGAGATATGGGCAAGTTTACCAAATAACATGGCGATGCAGCCAGAAACAGCAACTCCTGCTATCGTGCCAAGAATGGCACACAGCGTCTTTTTGGTATAACCGCTAATCAAAAGAAGTGACACCACGGTTATGACACACACCGTAAGAATTGTGGCGAGGAATGGATTGCACCCCTGATACAACATAGGTAAATACATTCCTATCAGGCAGATAAATGTGAACACAAGGGCCAATGCCGAATAAATTCCACGGCGTCCTCCGATGATACAGAGTAAAATGAGGAAGATGCCAATGAGCACATAAATCTGAATTCCTCTGTCATAGCCGTAAACACTGGCCGACACAGTATCATCATATTCACTGAGCTGGAGAATTACTTTGGTCCCCATCTGGCAATTGGCTCCGTACAGATAACCGTTGATATTGCTGGCTTCCACCACTTCACCCCGGTGATCTCCCGAAGTGATACGGACCTGTACATCTTGATTTCCTGCCATGCCGGATACAGCATTTTCTTCTCCGCCCTTCTCACCATTTATGATTTTTACTACCTCGCCCTGTTCAAAACTCATTCCATCCTGACTCTGGAGAGGTGTCCGTTCGACACTCCCTCCATAGAGCCAGATGAATAAGAAGAACAAGATAACTGCAGCGAGTGTAATACTTGTTTGTATGATTTTTTTGTGCTTATGCTTCATGTAATTTCATCGTTCCCTTATTTTGTTACTTTTACCTTAAAGGTCTTCTTCAGACTTCCGCAAGTAACGGTAATCTTTACGGCTTTTTTGCTTACTTTTTTCGCTGTCACTTTACCGGTTGAAGATACTTTTACCACTTTTTTGTTTGCCGACTTGTAAGTCACTTTTTTCGTTGTGTTCTTTTTGGTCGCCTTAATCTTAAAGGATTTTCCTTTTTTCAGCTTGATTGTTGTACTGGATTTCAGCGTCTTGCTGCCTTTCTTGATGGTCAGGCTTGCCTTTTTGGCTACAGCAGTTGTCTCCTCATCATCTTCCCAGTCCAAATCATCAGCTTCAAAACTTGCTTTAACCGCATACTGCAACCCCTGAAGACTTGCATTCAGTTCTGTATAAGCCGCATCATAGTTTTCCTTCTTGATGCTGGTAGTGAGGTCAACAAGAGTTGTTCTGTCCAGCAGGGAAGAAAATCCCGGACGAAGTTTTGTATTGCTGCTGTCCGTGGCAAACTCTCCCTGTGCGTAAGCATAGTAATTCAATGGGTCTTTCTCATTATTGCCATCAATGGACTTGTCATAAGCAGCTACCAGCTTGTCTTTTCCTTTGTCCACACCATTACCGGCGGAGATAATTGCTTTCATGTTCTTCACAGCGGTCTGTACTCTGCTGTAACTTTCTTTTGTATAGTTATCCGCATTCAATGCCTCCGCCTTTTCAATCAGGCTCTGTGCAGATGCTTTTGCCGAACCCTTGCTGATTGTAAATGGTTTCGCATACTCTGCTCCCGTATAATCATAGGTGTTAATGGTCATTTTCCCATTGCCGAATTGAAGTGTTGAGTAGGTGGGAAGCTGTGTATTGGAACGCTCTGCGATGTAAAACTGCTTTTTCGTTGCCAGATTGTAGAACTTACTACCACTGGCTGAACCTGCTGCAATATACATTGTTCCTTCCGGATCTACTGCTTCGTTTTCGCCATATTCGATGGATGTTCCATCCACAATCTGATAGGTGCGGGCATAGGAATGGTCATGTCCGGTCAGGCATACATCAATGTCATACTCATCCATCAACGGAGCAAATATGGTTCTCAGGTTGGCACCATCCGTGTCGGAATGGGGCTGTCCGGAACCGTAAATGTCATGATGGAATGCTACCACTCTCCATTTTGCATTCGGAGCACTTTCCACTGCCTTTTTCATCAAGCTGCTGTGCTCAGCGGCATTACGGTTATTGCTGTTAAGCATGATGTATAACACATCACCGTATGTAAAATAGTAGTCACTGCCGGAATTGGTTGCTCCCAGATTGTCTGTACTGTTCGGATTGTTGTAGTGTAATTTATAATCGGTTCCCAGACTCTCGTGGTTTCCAACCACCGTTGCCAGTGGCATTGTACGGAGAAGTTCCGGATACAAAAATCCTGCATACTCACTCTCTCTTACATTCTTTGTGTCGCTGGAGTCTACCCCTGCGTAATCCACCTGATCTCCCACTGACAGGATAAAGCTGGCATCGCTGTCCTTTTCTTTTACCTTGGTCAGTGTTTTGTTCCAGTTATACGTATCTACTGCAATATTGATGTCATCCTCTGTTCCCTGTCCTTCTGAGTTGGAAGCATCAACCTGTGGGTCTCCTACCAGAATTACTTTGTAATTGGAAGCATCCTTTGAATTATATGCTTTTGCATCACTCCATGTTTTTCCATCATTGCTGTAGCTGTAATAATACGTCGTGTTCTTCTCAAACACGCCAGTGATAGAAACCTTATTGGATGCTTTATAGGTGTTTACCTGATTGGACCGGTTAATGTCTGTAGCCGTTCCCTTGTACTCCTTGGCATCCGAAAGATCTGACTTCTTTCCGACCTTCACTGCCGGTGTCCCTTTTGTCAGGGAATACCATGCGAAGTTCAAATCCTTCTCTGTGGCACCCGGTGTCAGCACAATTTTGCCAGAATCATTGGATTCCTTGCCGGTCCATGTGTTTTCTTTCCAT
>JALENH010000165.1 GCA_022767895.1 Eubacterium sp. | reverse complement strand
ATAGCCGTCCACCCCTTCTTCGATGGACAAATCCAGACTCACTGCCAGATTATTGAGAATATGTTCATTCAATTCATCCTTCATATCCTCCAGTATGCGGATTTTCTCATGACAGGTCTCGGCATCCAGAAAGGCAAGCATTTTCTGAATTGCGTCACTCTCCGGTTCTTCCTGTGTTTCTTCCATCTCCTCCCTCTGTACTTCTCCTTTGGAAATACGCGGCTGCTTGTCCGGCAGATCTTCTTTCTTCTCGATTTGTTTTCTTCCAACCAGCGGGAGTTCTGCAAATTCCTTCACATACTCTGCAAAAAACTGTCTTTTCTCCATGACGAAATGGTCATAGGGATCCGTCAGTTCCTGATAGCAGATTACTTCCTGATAGGTAGGTTTTGTCTGGGCTCTTGCAATAATTTGTACAGGCGCCCCTGTCTCCTTGTGATAAAATAACCTTGATGTCATCCCAAACACTTCCTTTTCATCTAATAATAGCCGGTTTCTTCCGACATTTATATTATCATACCACAAAGGACAAAAAAAGAAAAGGCTCCCGGCATTCCGAAAACCTTTTCTTTACTATTCTATTTGATTCCATCAGATACTGCCGACACTGGAAACTCCACTGACAACATTCTTCTTTCCTACTTTGGTCAAATACTGTACTTTCACATAATAGGTCTTATTCTTAGATAACTTTTTCTTTCCATATTTAGTGATTGTACAACTCTTCTTCTTAGAGCTCAGGGATTTCACCTTTTTCCAACCACCGGTACTCTTCGTGGATATATATACACGATATCCGGATGCTCCGGTAATCTTCTTCCATGTTACAGTAATCTTCTTTCTATTCTTCGTGCGTTTCATTTTTACACTCTTGGAAGATGCATTGTAATTATAACCGGACCATGGTCCATACAATCTGGTATTACCTACCGTGATGTAGGCCCTTACACGTGCCTTTGTAAAGACGCCTTTATAGTATGGACTGATACGAATGCTAGTGGACGACTCATAACTGTTCAACAGCGTCTTACCCTTGTTATTAAGAAGCTGGAACTGGTATCCATCTGTCTTATTCACATAAGTCCAACCGTAATATGCCACATTTATATTATCATAAAAATTAGTCATAGCAACCTTGGAAACTTTGGCCGGCGTGGTTTTCATATACACACCCGAAAAAGAATCTCCTGTTACTACGAAACCGGCTGTCGTCGTCTTCGTAGGCACAATAAAATACTGAACCTCACTGGAAGCTGTCAAACCAGATACAGTACCGGATGTTGATGCAACTGTCGCAATTGCCGAGTAATTGTCATAACTGTTATATCGCCAGATCTGATATCCTGTCGCTCCTACTACCGCATCCCATTTCATGGATATGGTATTCGCCGTGGCACCAGTCTGAACAAGATTGGTGACTTTAGGCAGAGACGTTGCTACCTGAATAATACTGGAAGATGCCAAGAGCTGAGTCAATTTATAATCGGAATAGGCAACAACTCTTACATAATATGTACCGCCCTGTGTCAAATCGTAAATTGTATCCGTCGTACCATAGGCACTTTCTTTTTTTGCATTCCCTGCCTGAACATCAGCCACGCTGTTGCCAATCCATGTTGCATAATAAACCGAATTTGCACCAAGATAAGCATCCCACTGCACACTCACAGAGGAACTGCTTGCCTTTGTCTGCTTTAACCCTGTAATTGTTCCTGCCGCCTTACTCTCCGTACCGGATACCAGCAGCACAGTAAATGCAAATGCACATACTGCCAAAAGCATTTTCACACTTTTTTTCATCGCTTTTACTCTCCTTTTTGTCCAATAATTGATTTGTTTCACAAATCAGACTTCATATAATAGCAAATTCATTATAATGGCTAACCCTTTCCATTGTCAACCCGTAAACAACCAAATTTAGGTAAAATCAACGTAAAAATTTAGCAATTTTTCTCCTTAATCAATCTCACCAGCTTATGACGGAAGGCTTTCTCATATACATTGCCCGGATCAAACGCATATTTATTGAAATCAAACCGGCTATTGGCAATGCTCTCTCTGGTATAGAATTTATCTTCTCCGTTCTGGAATGTCACCCACACCGCTCCGTTCAGTTCATCCGGTGTAAAATCAGAAGTCCCTACCAGCATAGGAATCGCCTTCTTGCTGACCAGAAACACATGGGCATACGTTCCCACCGTCTCTGCCAGACGGTTAATATTAATCTGACGTTCCGGATCTTCCTCCTCCACCGCCAGAACCACGGGAAGACTGCGGGCATGATTGTTGATAAAGCGGCCCAGTTCTTCAATTTCTTTCATTTTCTCAACCTTATGAGGTTTCAATGACATGGGAATGTCATCCTCATATCCGATTTTACGAAAAATTTCATCCACAAAACGGGGTTTGGTAAAACTGTCCCGAATCAGCCGGTCCGGATTATGGCAGTAGTCACAATCCACCTTCATCCGGATGCGCTCACTGCGCTCAAGACTCACCTTTGTGCGCCATACCACTCCCTTGCGCTCCGCATCCACATGTTCCAGCGAAAGTTTATAAAACCCAAGACTGACATTGCCAAGAATCTGAAGATTATAGCCAGCCTCATGGAATTCATAGTCCACCGGCGCATCCGGGATGTCCCCGGTAATATTCCGGAACCGCCCCTGGGCCCAATTGGCAATCAGCTTCACTGCCGCCAGAAATTCCTGATTAACATCCCTCTGGGGATCGTGGCACAGATTCACACTCAATTGAAACGAAGGAGTCACATCCAGAGGATTCAGTTCCAGCCGCTCGTTGCGGGCCGGTTTGTCCTTCTTCAAAACATCGTGGCACAATTTCGATAATTTGCGCCTCAGTTTCGTATCGTAATCGGCTACGGAATCATTAATCACCTTTACCAGCAAATCATAGGTAATGGCATCATGGTAGCCATCACGTAAAAGGGCAAACAACACCTCCGGCCGCGGACAACGGTACAGACAATAAGCCACTTCCCGGTTGGCATCCAGAAAAGCTCCCAGTTCCTTTGCCAATGGCTGACTCTCAAATCGCAACCGAAATTTCCCCTTCATCATCATTTCCCAATTACCCTCTGTAAAATGATAATAGGCCAGTTTATCAAAAACATTCAGCGTAGACCAGTCACACAACTCCAGATTCGCCAACACACAATTCAGTGTCCGGGATAAATCCTCATTGTTACGCCAGAATTCTTCTCCATAAGGAGATTTATAACGCATATCGTGCTCAATCTCATGCCATCCCTCAAAAGAGATGGTACGAAGCTGCACCTCAAAGGTAGCATCAATGGGCAGAAAACTGATGTCTCCATTGTATAACCGCTGATATTCCTCCGGAATCCAAAACACACCATTGAGTTTGGATGCTTTAAACTCCTCTTCTGTATTGTCTGTCTTCGCCCAGCTTCCCACCTGCCGGAATGTTTTCTCCAGAATCGTCCGGACGATATCAATGTCATCCTGATAATAAACCACAACGCGAAGTCCAAGAAGATCCTGCATCTTCTTCTCATTTTCGCCAAAGCCATATCCGGGTTTTTCCAGTTTCTGGGCGATGGAAAATGGTGTCTTGGCACGACTGAAAATCCTGAAATAAATTCCCGCCCGGTTCAATATGGTCTGGATATCCTCTTCCAGTCTGTCACCAATTCCCTCAATCTGTCTGATATGTATTTTTTCCTGTATTTCTTCTATATTATATTTCACTCACCCATACCTTCCTTCCCAAAACATCTGTTACCATTTTACCATTGATTGAAAAAAAAAGAAAGTATTATACGTTTCTAAAAACAAATCTTTTGCAATTCACAAACTGTTCACAAATTATATGAAATTTGAACACGTTTTCGTCACAATTGCCTTTTATACTTAAGCCATAAGTTGAAACAAAGAAACAACTTATTAACAAATGCCAATTTCACATTTTTGATATTTTTTCATAAAAC
>JALENH010000147.1 GCA_022767895.1 Eubacterium sp. | reverse complement strand
CTCACCGTGGACACATTCCACAGAAAAGGAGGAAGTATGGACAAAACACTTTTTCAGGATTTACCCCAGAAGATGAATCTCATTAGTGACCTTTTTTCACGTGTCGTATTCAGCGACCGGAATGCCTGTCAGGATCTGGTGCGGATTATTTTGGGAGAAGGATTTACCGTGACCGGAGTGACGCCACAGTACGATATATCCAATCTGCAGTTTCGCAGTGTTGTACTGGATATCGTAGCCGAAACAGAAAACAAGGAACCCATTCATGTGGAGTTCCAGATTGAGAACAACGACGACTATCTGCGGCGTGTCCGGTATTGCAACGGAAGTATGGACACCCACTTTTTGAAGAAGGGGCAGAAATTCCGGGAATTACCGGACATATATCACATTTTCATAACCATGAGTGATTTCATCGGAGGCGGGCGGACGATCTATGAAGTATTTCGTTCGGTGCGTGAGCCGGATGGGCAACTAACCTCTCAGTATCCCGTGGGCAATGGCGTCCATGAAATATACATCAATCTGGAAATTCCCCTCGGGGATGACAGTGAGCTAGATCATTTGCTCCGTTACATAAAGGAAACCACAACTGAAAACGAGGATGCTCGTTTTCCACACATTATAAGCAGCGTAAACGCCTGCAGAAAGGATGGAAGCTATATGAAATATTACAGTTCACAAGAATTTTTTGAGGAGGGCAGAAAAGAGGGTAGGGAAGAAGGTAAAAATTCTATCATCTTGAAAATGCTGTCCATGAATCAGTCACCGGAGTTTATCAGTCGGTGTACAGATCAGTCTGTCGACTATATTAGGCAGTTAGCCAATGAATTGCCCATGACAGTTCATGAGGATAATGGGTATAAGGTGGATGAAAAGTGATTTTCTTACTACAAAAGGAACTGTTGTATATCCCAATGAGTAATACAGCAGATCCTTTTGTAATGAGCACCCATTTTTTTGTGTATAGATGTCAAAATGGATGTCAAAGTATGGATTTTGATTCCGTCGATAAGGGAATATGGAAGGTTCCTGTATTTTATTGGGGGATTCCTGATAATAATATATGATTAGAAGAATATAAAAGAGCAAAACTAGATGAAATAAATCCATGCATTTTTGTGTTGCAAAGCGATATACATTTTGGTATAACAATAAAAAATAGTAAAGGTGGTATGAGTATGGCAACTAAAACTGCAAATGTACTTGCTCGCATTGAACCAGAAACAAAAGAGCAAGCAGAGGCCATTTTGTCCCAGTTGGGTGTCCCGGCATCTGTCGTTATCAATATGCTTTATAAACAAATTATTCGAACAAAGAGTATTCCTTTCGAGATTACCCTTTCTTCGTCCCCTGTAGCACGAGACGAAATGGGGACGATAGAGTTTAATGCTATGATGCAAAAGGGGTTGGATGATGCTAAAGCGGATCGTTCAAAACCCGTTGCTGATGTATTTAGGGAATTAAGACAGGAGATTTAACATATGACAAATGACTATCTGGTAAAAGTTACAGAGCAAGCACGGGAACAGCTCAGGGAAATCGCACAATACATTGCAAAGGAATTGAAAAATCCTGATGCGATACTAAACTTCATAGGATGCAAAGGGATTATTTTTTTTAGAAGAGATGAGGTTGAATCATCCATAAAATATTTGTTGTATTTTATGGGGGTCCAAATGTAAAAAAACAAGTAATTATAGATAAGAGAAACAGGAACAAGCGAAAATAAAAATGCCTATCCTGTCTGACCCACAGGATAGGCGGTGTCCGCAAGGACAATTATCTACCTAAACTTGGAGCATCCACTTTGGAGTGGGTGCTTTCTTTGTATAATCATAATACCACGCTTGTAGAGAGAATGCAAGTGGATTTTCATAAATCATCATTAAAGGTCATTAAATCACAAATAGTCATAAAAGTGAACGGGTATCGGGAAAGGAGTAATGCCCTCGGATAATAAAACTTTATCAATGATTTGTAAAATCTCGACATAGAGCACGTAGAAGCCCTTTTACCGTCCTATTCCTCTTTTGTATCAGAATTGGCAAGAAGTTGCGAATTTTATTTTCGATTTTGCGAAGATTATTGACTTTATTGACTTCTTTGTGTAAAATATAATGTATACTCAATAACGTAATGTATCAATAAAGGCATAATCAAGAGGGAGGTGGCGCTTGCTTGAAAATCAGTTACAAAAAGCTATGGATACTACTGATTGAAAAGGAAATTTCTCCCGCTACGCTTCGAAAGGATTTAAATATTGCCACAGGAACAATGACGAAGCTTAGAAAAAATGAAGAAGTAGCATTGTCAGTATTATTAAGAATTTGTGGATATCTCGATTGTAATATTGGGGATATCTGTGACGCTGTAAAAATTGACAATGAATAAAAATGTACTTTTGTATCAATCAGGAGGAATATTGTAATGGAAAATGAAAATGCTAATCAAAAAATCCGGTTCTGCCCTTATTGTGGAACTGAATTGGATAAGGGCGCGAAATTTTGTAAAAACTGCGGTGAGGCAATTAGCAATGATGCTCAAGAATCCCATAGGACGTTAAATAAACGTCCCTTTTCGGAAAATCCAACCGAACGAAAGACCGTCTATGAAGGTTATATACATAAATGTCCGAACTGCGGTGAGGTGATGGATTCATTCCTTACGGTCTGCCACTCTTGTGGATATGAAATTCGAGATGTTCGATCGGCCTTTTCTGCACGCGAGCTGGCGATGAAACTGGAAAATATCTCTGCTCAAAAAATGCCTGCTTTTGTAGAAAAAAAGTCTGTCATGAAAATGGTTTTTGGCAAAGACTTCAAGGAAGAAGATGAAGCCAAAGAAGCCCTGAAGCGCTTCGAGAGTCAAAAAGATCAAGAAAAAGCTTCGCTGATTATCAATTTCTCTGTTCCTAATTCCAGAGAGGATATTATGGAATTCATGATATTGGCAGCTTCGAACATTGATGTTAAAAGAGGCATGGATGATGTGGTTACGAAGGCATGGATTTCAAAGTTGGATCAGGTTTATCAAAAAGCCGAGATTTCCATGAGCGGACATCCGGATTTTTTGCAAATAAAAGAAATTTACGACCGCAAAAAGAGGGAACTTAAAAATAAGAAAATAAAAGGGTTCCTAATTGGTGCAGGCTGTGTGGCTGGCTATTTTTTCTTCTTGGGCTTGCTTTGGAATCCTGCAGTGACAATTGCGATCGTTGTTGGCGTTTTAATCATGGCAATTATTGGTATTGTTCTATTCAAGAGAAGATAGTCGAGTGATAGGAGGTAAGTAAAATGTCTGTGTTTGATAAGAGTAAGCGAACTGGCGGATTTATGGATGAAATTCGCTGCGATGAGCCTTCATATCTGATATGGAAGTGGCGTCCTTCTGGTTCGCAGTTTGGCGAGAATAACAGAGAAAACGCTATCCGTTGGGGGTCATCATTAAGAGTTAAAGATGGTGAGGTTGCAGTTTTTGTTTACAAACAACAAAACGGAATAATGCAAGATTTTATTGAGGGTCCTTTTGACCAAACCATAAAAACAAAGAACTTCCCGGTACTTGCAAGTATTGTAGGATTGGCTTATGAAGGTGGCACTCCTTTTCAAGCAGAGGTTTATTTTATCAATCTTGCCCAAATTATCCAAACGAAATTTGCTGTTCCCTTCTTTGATGTGTATGATCCAAGGTTTGCAGATTTTGGTGTTCCTCTTGCTGTCAGAGGAACTATCAGTTTCAAAATTGCAGATTACAGGGAATTTATTAAATTGCATCGGTTAAGCACCTTTAATCTGTCAGATTTCCAAACACAAATTCGTGATTCGGTCAGCAGGTATGTGAAAGACACTGTTGCAAATGCTCCTGCTGCGCATAACATTCCTTTGATACAGATTGAAACAAAAGTAGCTCAAATCAACGATGACATTGAACTTGATATTGGAGAAAGATTAAGGGAAACCTTTGGGGTTGAAATTTCTGGCGTTGATGTTGGTGCCATTGAACTAGATAAATCAAGTGAAGGGTATCACTCACTTATGAGTGTGACAAAAGATATTGCAGCCGCAACAGCAAAAGCCGAGGCTGAGGCAAGGATTAAAGATATTGCTGCTAAACAGCGAATTGAGGCGGAAAACTATGAGGAAACCCTGCGTATCCAACGTGAAGAAGGTCAGTATGCACAACATAAGCAAACACAATCTTCTAATATTGGGGCATTTCAGGTCGAAAAACAGGCTGAGGTTGGTATTGCTGGTGCAGAAGCTCTTGGACAAATGGGTGCAAATGGCGCGGGCAATGTAAATATTGGTGGTGGCGGTGACGGCTTTAACATGGCTGCTATGATGGCAAGCATGGCTGTCGGCGGCGCAGTTGGACAAAACATTGCCGGCTCTATGAATAATATGATGCAAGGAATCAATCAACCTGCACAGCCGAATGTTGCACCACCACCTATTTCAAACTCTGTTTATAATGTTGCTGTCAATGGTCAGGCAACTGGTCCTTTTGATGTTAACATATTGAGGCAGATGACGATTGCAGGACAATTTAAGCCGGAAAGTTTGGTATGGAAAGCAGGAATGGAAACATGGGTTATGGCTGATTCTGTTGATGAATTGAAGGATTTATTCAAAAACATAATGCCGCCAATTCCGATGGAAGAAGAATAATACGAGGAGGAATTATAATTATGAAATGTTCGAAATGCGGAGCTGATTTAACAGAAGATACGAGATTTTGCTCTTATTGTGGTGCTAAAGTGGAAGTACAGACAGAAATACCACCAATACCACCTGATGTTGAAAAAGCAGATGAACCCAAAACGGAAGAAAAATATTCTTATCAAAATAACACGGATAATACTGCTTCTCTCGCTTCAAAAACGACAAGCAATGCTGATAAGATTAAAACTGAATTTCTTGGAATTTGGAATAAATTAAGCAAATTCGGAAAAATTGCAACAATCGGTATTACGGTATTTTTGATTTTAGGGCTTGTGGCTTTCCTTAGAGACAGAATTTTTTCAGGTGTTCTTGCTGTTGTACAAATTGCTATCGTGGTAGTTGCAATATTGATGAAAAAGCAGATTGTTAAAGTTCCTAAGTCTTGGATACCGGTAGCGGCTATTATTGTGTCTTTCGTACT
>JALENH010000063.1 GCA_022767895.1 Eubacterium sp. | reverse complement strand
CTCAAGTGGCCGGATGATGTTGTCAGTTATCCGATGGAACCTTGATTTGCTTTTTTGTTGGAAATTGTGTATAATGAAACAGTATGTAAAATTGAGATGACACCGAGACTTCTGAAAAGGTCATTGAGACAGTGATTTTTTCAGTGGTTTCGGCATCTCGAAATAATGATAAAGGAGATTAATTATGTACAAAACATTTACTATGGAACTGGCAGGACGTACACTTTCCGTTGATATCGGACGTGTGGCTGCCCAGGCAAATGGTGCTGCTTTTATGCGCTATGGCGATACGGTAGTGCTTTCTACTGCGACAGCATCTGAAAAACCAAGAGAGGGTATTGATTTCTTCCCTCTGAGCGTGGAATATCATGAGAAGATGTATTCTGTAGGAAAGATTCCGGGAGGATTTACAAGACGTGAGGGTAAACCAAGCGACAATTCCATTCTGACCTGTCGTGTCATTGACCGCCCGATGCGTCCACTTTTCCCAAAAGATTACCGCAACGATGTAACGTTGGAAAACGTTGTTATGGATGTGGATCAGGACTGTGCACCGGAACTGGTTGCTATGCTTGGTTCTGCACTGGCTACCAGTATTTCGGATATTCCGTTCGATGGTCCGACAGCGGCTACACAGGTTGGTCTGGTAGATGGCGAACTGGTATACAACCCCACCAGCGAGCAGCGTGAGGCATCCGATTTGTCATTGACAGTTGCTTCCACAAGAGACAAGGTTATCATGATTGAAGCAGGTGCCAACGAAGTGGATGAAGAGACCATGATTAAAGCTATTTATGGTGCCCATGAGATTAATGGACAGATCATCGAGTTCTTTGACAAAATCGTTGCTGAGTGTGGAAAAGAGAAGCATGAGTATGAGCACTTTGATATTCCGGAAGATTTGTGGAATGATATGGTGAATTTCATCACACCAGAGGCAATGGAAGAGGCTGTGTTTACGGATGTAAAACAGGTTCGTGAGGAAAATATCCGCAAGATTAAGGATCAGTTGGAAGAGAGATATGCCGAGGATCATGAAGACTGGGTATCTTTCATTGATGATGCGGTGTACAAGTTCCAGAAGGTTACCGTGCGCAAAATGATTTTGAAAGACCACAAGCGTCCGGACGGCCGCGAGATTAAGCAGATTCGTCCATTGCATGCAGAGGTCGATGTGCTTCCTACGGTACATGGTTCCGGTTTGTTCTCCCGTGGACAGACACAGGTACTTAATATCACGACACTGGCACCTCTTTCCGAAAAGCAGAAATTAGATGGACTGGATATCAATAAGACGTCCAAGAGATATATGCATCACTACAATTTCCCATCCTGGTCCGTTGGTGAGACAAGACCTTCCCGTGGCCCGGGACGTCGTGAGATCGGACATGGTGCACTGGCAGAGAGAGCCCTTGTTCCGGTTCTTCCAAGTGAGGAGGAATTCCCGTATGCAATCCGTACGGTTTCCGAGATTCTGGAATCCAATGGTTCCACTTCTCAGGGAAGTATCTGTGCATCCACCCTGTCACTGATGGCAGCCGGTGTACCAATCAAAGCTCCTGTTGCCGGTATTTCCGTTGGTCTGGTAACCGGTGAAACGGATGATGATTACCTGATTCTGACAGATATCCAGGGGCTGGAAGATTTCTTTGGCGATATGGATTTCAAAGTTGCCGGTACAAAGAAAGGTATCACTGCCATTCAGATGGATATTAAGATTCACGGTCTGACAAGAGACATTGTTGAGCAGGCAATTTACCGCACCAGAGAAGCAAGAGAGTATATTCTGGATGAAGTTATGCTGAAAGCCATTGCTGAGCCGAGAAAAGAAGTAAATGCTTATGCACCGAAGATTAAGCAGATTATGATTGACCCTGCGAAGATTGGTGAAGTAGTAGGACAGCGAGGAAAGACCATCAATGCTCTCATTGAGCGTACTGGTGTGAAGATTGACATTACCGATGATGGTGCGGTATCCGTATGTGGCACCGACAAGGATGCCATGGACGAGGCACTTCGCCTGATTGAAATCATCGTAACTGATTTTGAAAAAGGACAGATTCTGGAAGGAACTGTTGTCAGCATCAAAGACTTTGGTGCATTCGTTGAATTTGCACCGGGCAAAGAGGGAATGGTTCACATTTCCAATATTGCTAAACGCCGCATCAACCATGTAGAGGACGAGCTTACCCTTGGGGACAAGGTAAAAGTTATCTGCCTTGGTAAAGATAAGATGGGACGTGTCAGCTTTAGTATTAAGGATGTTCCAGAGCAGTAAAAAAAGATACGTTAAGAAAGTTATTGTATAAAAGGAAAAGACTATAAATCGACTCGAATCTATATTTTCGCTGATTTATAGTCTTTTCTATTTTACAAGAATTACACAGGTGATTGAAACAGAGCGATTCCGGGTGGGAACAGGGTGAACAGGAAAAATAGAAGCATCAAAATCACAAATCCCCAGAAGCCGACTTTCCCGGGAACGGCAGACAGGTTCCGGGAACGAATCCAATGGTAACTGAAGAGATAGGCGGCCGCCATGGAAAGAAAATATATCAATATATTGAGTACGTCAATATTTTTCCCATAAATTCCTGTATAGGTATAAAACAGAATGATGGTGACAGCCATTCCCAGCAGGACGGATAGAAATTTGATAAAAAGGAAGTTCTCATAGTGGATATCCAGAACGAAATATTCAATCAGTGCCAGTAGGGACACGGGAAAGAAAATCAGCTTTAAATGTTCCCAGGTGGACTCATTGATGGGGAAGAAAAGTCCGGCAATAGCATTTTCTCCTGTCCATTCATACATAAAATGAAAGAGCACGCCAAGTGCGCTGGCAATCACGAAAGATACAAGTTCTGTTTTTTTCAGGGAATGTTGTTTCATTGGCAGGCCTCCACAATTTTCATATTCTTTAGTGTATGTGGAAACCATTGATTTTATTCTTTGCCATATTCCGAAGGAAATTTGTAAATACTGCGTCATATAATAAAAGAAAAGATTGGAGGGATTGCTATGAATCTTGCTAAAATATTAGAGAATGTTTCTTATCAGACCAAGTCGGAGGAATTACCGGAGATTCGGAAAATTACGATTGATTCCCGGAAGGTGG
>JALENH010000115.1 GCA_022767895.1 Eubacterium sp. | reverse complement strand
CCTTCCTTACCTTACCTTAATCTTTTTCACTTTACTCCATGCTCCATACTTCGTGACAGAGCCAACACGGTTAATACCTCTGACACGGACATAATAATATTTATTCTTTTTCAGTTTTTTCAACATGGCATCCGTTGCATACCGACCCACATTTTTCTTCTTCATTTTCTTCGTGAAACTTTTATTCATGGCATATTGTATCTGGTATCCGGTTCTATTATTGGATACACTGGAACTCCAGGTGACAGCAATCTTTTTGGAATAAGTGTATAACTTTAAGCCAACCACCTTGGACGGCTTACCTGCTGTTACAGGCTTAGTAGCAGTTGTCGGCAATTTGCTCTCTACCGGCGAAGACGATGAGGCTGATGTCGTTGGTCGTATTGGTGCCGCTGTCGGCGTTGCAGTTGATGGGGATGACGGTATCGGTGTCGGTGTCACTGCTGGCGTTGGTTCTGCTGGCGTTGGTGTTGGTGTACTGTCCACTGTCGCGGGATTATCCTCCACCTCATTCTTCCCTGCGGCATCCTTTTTGGTTCCCGTGGTCGTAAAGGTTCTCATGGTATCATTTATCCTCTTTCCGCCTACTACCGCATACAAGAGAGCCTTATAAGTGGTTCCCGGTGACAATGTGTAATGCATATCATTGGCAAAATTACAATTATAATTGACGTAAGATGTAGTCCAATTGCAACTTTCGGAATAGGTTTTCAGTAAAATACCTTGTTCGTCATACAATTCACATCCCACAGAAGTTACCCCTTCGCGATTCGGATTCTGCACCTTGATATAAAGTTCCGCATTATCATCTGTAACCTTATTCAGATTGTAATCACTAAAATGAGCAGTAGATGGTGCTACATATTTGCCATCATATGCCGGTCTGACATAAACCATTTCTTTGATGTTATTTAAAGCATTCGGTTTGCCTTTCCACCATGTATTATTTACGTTTCCCTGTACCGACTCTGTAGAATTGACCATGATACCGATGTGGTGAAAACGAGCGGAATCGTAATCCGTATACTTGTAGAAAACCAAATCTCCTCTCTGCGGTGAGGATACTACTTTGGCACCACAGGCGTTAATCAAATTGTCATACATCGTCTGTACGGTTGCCGTACTCTTGATTACATCTGTAGATATGCCGGCCTGTCTCGCACACCAACTCACGAAATTGCAGCACCAGGGGGAAGTACCGTATTGATAATTGTACTTCTGCCCACAATATGTATTATACTCTCTCTCAGCCACGGTTGCCAATGCGTTTCCATCTGTCTTCTGAACATCCGAATCACTACCGGGTGTGGGTGTGGCCACAACCGTTTTCTGAAGTTTTGTCGTAGGTGCCACAACACAAACATAATTTCCCGCTTTGTCATAGGCGTAAATATGGGTATAATAAATACCTAATTCATTATTATGGTCTGCTATGCTTACATGATATGTATAATAACCATCTGACCCCAAGGTGCCGGATGCCTTTGCATTTCCTTCCCATCCATTTAGAATATCATCCTGTCCATTCAAATCGGTCCATGTTGGAAATTGCACCCGCACAACTCCCACATTATCTGTTGCTTTGCATCTTACATCATATCCTGTTTCCGATACATTATACACACTTACATCGGTAATGGATGGTTTTTGCTGATCACTGCTTCCGGTCGTGGTAAAAGATCTCGTAGTATCTCTAAATTCCTGACCATTGACAATGGCATAGAGAACAAACTTGTAACTTGTTCCCGGTGTTAAAGTATACTTCATGTCATTGTTTATATTACAATTGTAATTCACATATGAGGTACTCAGATTACAAGTTTCTGAATAGGATTTTACGAGATTCCCTGATGCATTATACAGATAACACCCTACCTTTGACACTGTCAGTTTCCCCGGGTTCATAATCTTGATATACATTTCTGCGTTGTTGTCCCATACGCCATTATGATTAAAATTGGCAAATGAAATATTGGCAGAAGCAGTTCCAAAAGATGGTCTGATGGCACAGGCAAGTGCCGAACAATAGAA
>JALENH010000106.1 GCA_022767895.1 Eubacterium sp. | reverse complement strand
GTATATGTTTCCTGTTCCATGACCGTTTTCTATTGCCTATTCTTCCGTTTCTTCCGATGTCAGTCCCAGAGCAAATGCCATATGAATTATCTGCTCCCGTTTGGGTATCACCCGTCCATCCAACCCAAACCACCGACGTATCGTCTGTCGATTTGCAATCTTATGTTTCTTCACCCGTTTGTAAAAATTCAGATAAGCCTTCTGTCTAACTTCCATAGAAAAAGGCTCCTCACATTTCTCGATACCGCTCCAGCGACGAATCAGAAAAACATCCAACTGCATAAAAAAACGTCGAAAAATTTCCTGATACATGAGTTTTCTTCTTTCGTCTTCCACTTTGCCACCTCAATCCATTTAACTAAAAAAGCACAATGGACAATCCTATGTTTTTTTACGAAAACTATTATATCATAGGGTTGTCCATATTTTTTTCATTTTTTGGCACACAAAATCAATTCAAAATGTCATCCAGATTTCCCGAAAAATTAACAGATGCCTTTGGAGTCGTTTTTGCCTTTTTCGGTTTGGCAGTCTGTTTCGGCGCCGGTTCTTTAGTCGGCCTCGAGGTTGGTTTTGCACCCTTGCTGACTGTAAGAACCAGTTCTACGGACGACAATGTAGTAAATTTCCTGCCCCCGGCCGGCTTCTGGGAGATGACATGTCCTTTCTTTTTTGAACTATATTTCTCTTTGAATGTAATCGTTAATCCCGCTTTTCGAAGTTCTTCTGTATGTTTTGTCACCTGTGCTTTGGTCATTCCCTGATATCCACCTATGACATAACTCACCTCCGGTTTCCGGGTTGCTTTCGGTGTCTCTGTCGGCTGCACAGCAACAGAGGGCGTCTTGTTCAACAACGTTTCCTGTGTCATATTGCGACTGATTTCATCTTCTCCTACCAGACCTCTCCACACCACAATTCCCACTACACACACAGCCAGAAGAACGATGGGAACAACCCACTTTTTCCATGATTTCTTTTTCTTTTGGTCCTTCAACTCACGGAATTCCTGCAAAAGGTCCGTCGTGCTATACCCTGTCGCAGAAGTAGGATGAGTCACCACCGTCTCTTCCTTCTCCTCCTTTTCCGATGTCTCTCCCAACTCCAAATCGTCGATTGTTTCTCCGTACAAGTCCTCCATCAATGCCGGGATTGAAGGGTAACGCTCCTCCGGATTGACTGACAATCCTTTCATAATACAAGCAGCCTCTCCGGATGTCAGACCGGTTCCCTGTATTTGCGCCAGCGGTTTTATCCGGTCATCCATCATCCGCTCCACAGCATCCTCCGGAATCATACCGGTAATCATATAATAAATCGTTGCACACAAAGAATAAATATCCGTCCACGGTCCCTGGTCTCCATGCACACGACATTGCTCAATGGGTGCAAATCCCCGCTTAAAAATCAAAGTATATGGCTTTTCCGGGTCTTCCTTCATAAAACGGGCTGTACCAAAATCCACCAACGTCAGTTTTCCTTCCCTGCTAATCATAAGGTTATCTGCACTGATATCCCGGTGAATGACTCCCTGACGATGGATTTTAGCCATGGACTCCATAATCGGACGAATTTTTTCCAGTGTTTCGCCGCCATCCATCCGCCCATGTTGCTTCAGATAATGTTTGATGCTGGTTCCCTTCACATATTCCAGTACAATGAAAATATGTCCTTTTTCAACAAAACAGTCTCTGGCCGCCGCAATTCCTTCCAAATCATAAAATTTCGCAGCCAGTCTGGTTTCCCGCATGGCCTCTTTCTCGCTGATATTGCGATAAGATAAATATTCCTTCACCGCCACCGGAACATCCACACGAAGATCTCTGGCACGATAGGTAATGCCAAAACCGCCCTTGCCAATTACCTCTTCCAGTTGATAACGCTCCTGCAGGATTGTCCCTTTTTCCCAAAATCCCTCTTCTGCTCGTTTTTCTTTCATGACAACCGTATCCTTTTTTCCTTTGATTGATAGCTGTAAACTCGAGATTTCCCTTTTCCCTTATAGGTTCTTAGTTTAAATTTCAAAGTTCCTTTCGGTTTACTGTATTGAAAATTGAATATCTTTTTCATCTTCCGTATATTATTGTTTTTGATTTTAAGTTTAGTAAATTTTTTGGTTGTTTTTGACTTTGCCCAAATCTCAAGATTGGTTCCCTTATATTGTTTCAGCCGGATTTGTATGTATCTCTTCCCAGAGGATGTTCTTTTCTTTTTCAGCACAAATACCGGAGCTGCATATTTGGTCTTTTTCGTTTTTTTCGTCTTTTTTGTCTCTGATGCTACCGATTTTGGCGATACTGCCGGCACGGGTTCACTCATCGATTGAGGTTTGTTCACTGCAACAGAAGGAGCTTCTGACGAAATTACGGGAACAGCAGTCGGCGTTACTGTTGGAGAAGGTGTTGGCTGTTTCGTCGGGGTTATGGTCGGTTTCAGCGTTGGCATTGCGGTCCGACGAGGTGTCGGTGATGGTGTCGGTGTAGGAGCCTCCAGATAAAGACCGCTCTTCCAGACAGGGCCAAATTCCTCTTGTACCCATCCACAGTATAACTGACTCGACTGGTTCTCTACCCAATGGTTTAGTGCTTCACATAACGAAAAAGCAGATGCATACCCTATTGTTCCAATTCTTTTCTCCGTTTCTGTTCCCTTCAACTGTTTCTCTGTCACCGGATAAATATTATCCATTTGTTTCTCCCCATTTGTCTGACTTGTATCCCCCACGGCCTTACATTCAGATTGAGACAAATAATAACAATATTGGAAGATACCAGCATGAACTACTCCTGCTATCACCCCTTTTATTCCCTCTTCTGTTGATACATCACCGGCACTATAGCAATTATAAATTTTTATTGGATCTTTTCCTACACCGGCTTCTCCCACAATTCCACCACAGCAGCCATATAGCGATGAAACATTTCCCAAATTTGCACAATTTACTATTCGACTGTTGTTCTCATATTTTCCCGTATACTCTGTATCAGTTCCTCCCACCAGCCCCCCTGCCACAGGATCTGTTTTCGTTTCACCATAGCAAAATACATCGTAATCCGAACTTACATCTCCTTCGTTCGTGCAGTTTACAATTTTCATGGGGTTTCCACGCATTCCCACTAGTCCTCCTACAACTCCCCTTCCTTCTAACTCTCCCCGATTAATGCATTCACTCATATCCAAAGATACATTTTCATACCGGAAAAATCCCTCTAATTTCCCCACGATTCCACCAAGGGCACACCCTTCTTTTATCTTCAGATTCCCTTCATTTACACAGTTTTTCAGCTTTGCAAATGTATCATCATAAGGCTGACAAACGCTTCCTATAATTCCTCCTGCATATACAGCGCAACCTGAGAAATCCACAAAACTGGAACAGTTCTTTATTGTTTTCATCCCGTTTTCTCCTATCACGCCGCAAATACCCCCAAATTGATAAAAATAATCTCCCTCAACCTTTCCCTTTGCTACATTATTGTAAAACTTGACTTCGCCACAGGTTGATCCAGCTATTCCCCCTACAGTAACATTATACCACGTATTATTATGGTTATTTTTCAATACAATTACAAAATCTGCCCGGCAGTCTTCCACCACAACTCCATCTCTCACAATTGCCACAATTCCACCTATATATCTTGAAGACGAATCAGATTGACAGAACATTTTTGCTATTTCACAATTACGAATATCGCCATATGTTTCTCGGCATAAGGAAGCAACATAGTCACCTTCTGAATAAAAATTTTCAATCTTCAAATTTCTAATCTCACCATGCATCACACCGAACAAACTGCCATAATATCCCCATAAACCATGTATGGTAAATCCATTGCCATCAAAATCTCCTAGCATGGGATATGTTTCTGTCCCAATAAATTTCCACTCTTCCTTGTTCCAAAAAGGATCATCCACTTTGGTATCACTCATATAATTCTTGAAGCAGCTAGAACTATCCGTAGCTGCAAGCATTTCCCCATTCTCATAAATACCCACCCGCTTCGACGCCTCATCCCATTCAAACTCAAAATTTGACCAATAAATATCCTGTATCAGACGAAAGGTACCAAGATTCGTAGATTTCCCCTCATCCACGTAGGTCCGAAGAAGCTTCAATTCCTCTTTTGATTCGATAGTAATAACCTTATTTCTTGCCACCGTCGCACCACTCTCATAAAACTCCGTCATTGTAATAACATTTTCCTCGGCACCCACTTTCCATGAAACCGCCCCCACGCTGCACAGAATAAGAGCCGTTACAAGCACAACTGCCAATCCTTTTTTCCCGTTCATTCTTTCATCTCCCCTCGCACAAAAGCCTATCTTTAGTATACAATGACAGGAAAATTTTGAAAAGAATTATTTACAAAACGCCGGCTGTCCCTTTCTCTCTGTCCAAAACAGAGAGAAAAAACACCCGGCATTCTGCCATAATCTATATACTCATCCTCTTTTTAAAAACGTACTAATCTTCTTTGTCCTTCAGATAATTAACATGGAGAAGTTCATGGCTTCTTCCCTTGAGAACCCCTGTCTCATAAAGCTGGTTAACCACCGGGTTCTCACCGGAACGCTTGATGATGGCAGACTTATCTGCCTTGTACATTCCTGTGGAACGCTCCTGCTTCACTGACTGGTAACCAAATGGTTGTCCTGCACCACCGATACATCCATATGGGCATGCCATCACTTCCACAAAGTCGAAATGCTCTTCGCCGGAACGAATCTTATCAAGAAGAACATCTGCATTACCAAGACCGTTCACAACACCAATTCGAAGCATCTTGCCACCGATTTCAACCTCAGCCACTTTTACACCTTCCAGACCACGGATTCCCGTGTACTCCAGCTGGCGCATCGTCTCATTATCCTGTGCTGCCACATGACGCAGAGCGGCTTCTGTCACACCACCGGTGACACCGAAGATAACACCGGCTCCTGAATAAATGCTGAATGGCATGTCCGGAGCACTCGGCTCAATTTCGTCAAACTGGATACCCAATTCCTTAATCATACGAATCAGTTCCTTCGTGGTGATGACGTAATCCACATCCGGTACATTATCACGCTTGAACTCGTCTCTTGCCGCCTCATATTTCTTTGCCACACATGGCATAACAGCTACCGATACGGTCTCCAGACCGGATTCCTTGTCTGCCGGTTTGTAGTATTCCTTAATCACCGCACCAAACATCTCCATCGGAGATTTACAGGTAGATACATAAGGAAGCATATCCGGGTGTTTGGTCTCCACAAACCGTACCCATCCCGGACAGCAGGATGTAAACAGCGGATACTTATTTCCTTCCGGATACGTATTCTCGCCATTTTCCAGCTTGCGCACCAGCTCTGCTGCTTCCTCGACAATGGTCAGATCCGCAGCCACACTGGTATCAAATACAGTATCAAAACCGCACATACGAAGTGCCGTATAAATTTTCCCAATCGAGTTTTTACCCGGTTTTAGACCGAATTCTTCTCCGATGGCCACGCGGACAGCCGGTGCCACCTGTGCTACCACCCGCTTATTCGGTGCATAGAGAGCCTGCCATACCTGTTTGAGGTCCTTCTTGATGGTGATGGCCGCCGTTGGACATACTGCTGCACACTGTCCACAGTTCACACAGTCTGTCTCCGCAATCTTACGGTTAAACGCCGGTGTCACAACCATGTCTGCACCACGGTTAGCAAAGTCAATGGCTCCAACATGCTGTACCTCGTTACACATGCGCACACAGTCACCGCACAGAATACATTTACTCGGATCACGCACGATGGAGAGCGAGGAATCATCAATCATTCTCTCCGGATGTGTATTCGGAAAACGTACATCTGTCAGGCGGAAACGGGATGCTAACATCTGCAGACGGCAGTTACCGTTCTTTTCACATACCGTACAATCACGGCAGTGGGATGCCAGCAAAAGTTCCAGAATCATCTTCCGGTAATCATGAAGACGACCGGTATTGGTCTTAATCACCATTTTGTTCTTTGGCGGAGTAGAACAGGAGGCGATGATGCTTCCTCTCTCATCTTCCACCACACACATACGACAGGCACCATAAATGGACATGTCGGAATAGTAACAGAATGTCGGCACGTGAATTCCTACTTTGTGAATCACCTGCAAAATATTTTTTTCATCGGTAAACTCTGCACGAATACCGTCAATAATCATATACTTTTTCTCTGCCATGATTACACCTCCTTTACAGCACCAAAGTTGCAGCCGTCCTTGCAGGCTCCACACTTAATACATTTCGTCGTATCAATGGTATGTGGTTCCTTGACTTTGCCGGTGATTGCTCCCACCGGACACATTCTTGCACACTTGGTACATCCCTTACAAAGTTCAGGGTCAATCTGGAGGCTTGTCAGCGCTTTACACTGTCCTGCCGGACATTTCTTGTCTACTACATGGGCGATATATTCATCACGGAAATATTTCAGCGTGGATACAACCGGAGATGCTGCCGTCTTGCCCAGTCCGCACAGAGCGGTGGCAGAAACGGTCTCTGCCAGTGTCTCCAACAGTTCAATATGCTCCATGGTTCCGCGACCCTCAGTAATATCTGTCAGAAGTTCCAGCATACGCTTGGTACCTTCACGGCATGGCACACATTTACCACAGGACTCATTCTGGGTAAAGTTCATAAAGAAGCGGGCTACTTCTACCATGCAGCTCTTGTCATTCATGACAACAAGTCCGCCGGAACCGATCATAGCTCCTACTTTCTTCAGAGAATCAAAGTCCAGTTTCATATCCAGATGATCCTCGGTAGCACTGATACACAGGCAGCCACCGGATGGTCCACCAATCTGAACCGCTTTGAAGTCTCCGCCTTTGACACCACCACCGATGTCAAAAATAACCTCACGCAGCGTTGTCCCCATCGGCACCTCAATCAGACCGGTATTCTGAACATTACCTGTCAGTGCAAAGGCTTTGGTTCCATGGTTGTTGGCCGGACCATAGCCCTGATACCATTTCGCACCATTCAGGATAATCGGCGGAACGTTACAGAAAGTCTCTACATTGTTCAGTACGGTTGGTTTATCAAAAAGACCATGTTCTACTGTTCTCGGAGGCTTAACTCTCGGCATACCACGATTTCCTTCAATGGATGTGGTCAATGCACTACCTTCGCCACAGACGAACGCGCCGGCACCCTGACTGATATGTAAATCAAAATCAAATCCGGAGCCAAGAATATCCTTTCCTAAAAGTCCTCTGTCGTTGGCCTTATCAATGGCAGTCTGCAGACGCTCTACTGCCAAAGGATATTCCGCACGCACGTAAATATATCCGTGATGTGCTCCTGTGGCAATGGCGGCAATCAGCATACCCTCAATCACACGGTGGGGTTCACCCTCCATCATGGAACGATCCATAAACGCACCCGGGTCACCTTCGTCACCGTTACATACAATATATTTCTCTTCTTCTTTCTGGTCTAATACCTGCTGCCACTTTCTTCCAGCCGGGAAGCCACCGCCTCCACGTCCTCGCAGACAGGATTCTGTAATCTCATCCACAATTCCCTGTGGAGACATATCAAACAAAGCCTTGGCAACGGCACTATATCCGCCCAATGCCAGGTATTCCGCAATACTCTCTGCATTAATATGTCCACAGTATTCCAGAGCAATACGTGTCTGCTGCTTATAGAATGGAATCTCTTCCTGTTTCACATAAGGATTACCGTCTTTATCCTTATAAACAAGACGGTCAATGACCTCATCACCGATAATGGATTTTTCAATAATTTCCTCGCAGTCATCCAGACCCACTTTTATGTACAACCATCCCATCGGCTCGATGCGAAGCAACGGTCCCATCTCACAGAATCCATGACAACCGCTCTTTTTCAGTCCAATACTGTCTCCATGCGGATCCTTTTCCAGAACGAGAGCACATTTCAACCCCTTGCTCTCGATAATGTCTTTCATTTTGGCGTATATATCCAGTGAGCCGCCTGCCACACAACCGGTTCCGGCACAGATAAGAATCTGCTTTCTCTGACTGTTCAGAGAGGCACGATACTCTTCCTGCTTGGCAATGAGCTCCTCGCGGTTTCTAATTTTCATGTGCGGCCTCCTCCTTTAATTCCTTAATCAGTTCTCTTGCCTTTTCCGGTGTCATGGCCGGATGCACGTGATCATTCACGGTACATACCGGTGCCAGTCCGCAGGCGCCCAGGCAGGACACGGTCTCCACCGTAAACAGCATATCTTCAGAAGTCGGCTTTTCCTCCGTAACCCCCAGCGTTTTTCTAAACTCCTCAAGAATCGGTACCGACTTGCGCACATGGCAGGCTGTACCGTCACATATCTTAATCACATACTTTCCTTTTGGCTCCAAAGAAAAGTTTTCATAAAAAGTTGCCACCCCATAAATCTTGGCTTCACTCATCTTCAGTTCTTTGGCTATGTAGCACAAAGCGTCTTCCGGAAGATAGTGATATTCTTTCTGAATATCCTGCATAATGGCAATCACAAGCGTACTGTTGTACTGATGCTTTTTCAGGATTTCATCCAGTTTTTGCTGCTGCTGTTCATTCACAGTCCCTTCTCCTTTCAACAATAAAAATGTATATCATTCGGTTCCGACAGATAGACGCGGAACTACTGATAAATTTTATCATTTTTTTACAGAATAGTAAAGGTATTTATCATATTTTTCCAAATCTTTTTATTCCTTGGAATATCGAATGAACAGTGTTTCATACAATTCTTTCCTCCCGACATTATTGCACCGAAAAACCTTTCCACGATTTCCCCAACACTAATTTTACCTCTTTTTCATTCATTTGCAACATGTCATCAGCCAGGTACCAGCAAAAAGATGCCCTTTTCCTCTCCATTCCCTGATAAAAGGCGTTCATCTCCTTCATATACTCTTTTTGGGAAATCTTCTGATTCTTTCGCCAATACGTAATTTTC
Organism: Eubacterium sp.; assembly: GCA_022767895.1. Lineage (GTDB taxonomy): Bacteria > Bacillota > Clostridia > Lachnospirales > Lachnospiraceae > Eubacterium_F. The sequence goes on along the minus strand of JALENH010000106.1, from coordinate 1,492 downwards.
CAATTTTCTTTACTTTCAACTTTATGTACGTCCATATAGTCTTCCCGATACTGATTATCTTTCAGATAAAAACGTCCCGGCACGTATCCATTCTTAGTTCCATCTACATTCGTGTAATTTTCAGCGGCATAATAGGTAATCCCTGTCTTTTTGTCGTAATAGGCATCTGTTTTAACACTCCCGGGAGCATCAATCTCCATCGGTGACTCCACAGATATATCATATTTTACAAGGGATTTGCCATCCCCGGAAACCTCATAAACGGAAGCGTTTCTAGTAAAACTTCCCGAGCCGCAGGTCAGTTCTGCCACCACTTCCAGTCTGCCATTCTGGTTCAAATCCGAGACCATACAATAGATACCACTGTAACCTTCATTTTGCACACTCTGAATCCATGTTTCCCGTTTGGCACAGAGGATTTGCAACTGCTCCTCTATCGTCGGTTCTTTCTCCCCCTTTGCTTCACTCTCATTTTCCCCGGACACGGATCTTCCGCAGGCTGAAAGTCCCATAATCACAACTACAGCCAGCAAGACAGAAAATAATTTCCCTCTCATGTCACAATCCTCCCCTTTCACATTTTCTACAATGTAGCATACCCGACCACCTCATCAGCTCCACTGGGCCTCATACAATTTTTTATAAAAACCTCCCGCCGACAGCAATTGTTCATGATTTCCCTGCTCCACAATCTTACCATCCCGCATAACAAGAATCACATCCGCCTCCTGAATGGTGGACAGGCGGTGTGCCACAATAAAGCTGGTGCGTCCCTGCATCATTTTGGCAAAAGCTTTCTGGATGCGGATTTCCGTACGGGTATCAATGAAGGATGTGGCCTCATCCAGAATCAACATCGGCGGCAGACACAACATCACTCGGGTGATGCACAAAAGCTGTTTCTGACCGGCCGATAAACTACCTCCGTCCTCTCCGATGACGGTATCATACCCCTGGGGCAGACGCTTGATAAAGCTGTGGGCATGGCTTGCCTTTGCCGCCTCCACAACTTCTTCATCGGTTGCATCCGGCCTTCCCATGACAATGTTGTCCCGCACAGTTCCCTGCTTGAGCCATGTTTCCTGAAGAACCATACCGTAGTTCTCACGCAGACTTTCCCTTGTCAGTTCCCGGATATCCCTGCCACTTACTTTGATACAGCCGGCATTCACATCATAGAAACGCATCAGGAGATTTATCAGCGTCGTTTTTCCACATCCCGTCGGTCCCACGATTGCCACACGCTGTCCCGGTTTTACCTTCAGATTGAAATTCTCTATCAATTTTTGGTCCGGTTCATAGGCAAAATACACATCTTCGATGTCCACCGTCCCATCTGCTTTCGTCAGTGTCACGGCATCTGCCGGCTCCGGAATTTCCGGTTCCTCCTCAATAAGTTCCAGTACACGGCCGGCACAGGCAATGGCATTCTGCAGCTCCGTCACCACCCCGGAAATCTCATTAAAAGGCTTTGTATACTGATTGGCATAAC
>JALENH010000094.1 GCA_022767895.1 Eubacterium sp. | reverse complement strand
CAATTCCCTTGTCCTTCATTACGGTAACAACATCCGCAAAGTCAAGGTTAATCAATGCCGGTGTATTAATCAAATCGGTAATACCCTGAACACCCTGCTGCAATACTTCATCTGCTTTCTTCAGAGCTTCCGGCATGGTAGTTCTGCGATCGCAGATTGCCAGAAGTTTATCATTCGGAATAACAATCAGTGTGTCCACACACTCTTTCAGTTTTTCAATTCCGCCCAAAGCATTCTTCATGCGGATTTTACCTTCAAAATTAAATGGCTTTGTCACGATACCAACGGTAAGTTTCCCCATATCCTTCGCAATCTTTGCCACAACCGGAGCGGCTCCTGTACCGGTTCCGCCACCCATACCACAGGTGACAAATACCATATCAGCATCTTTTACAATCTCCGCCAGTTCTTCACGGCTCTCTTCTGCCGCCTTCTCACCAATCTCAGGCTTCGCTCCTGCCCCCAGTCCCTTGGTCAGCTTTTCACCAATCTGGATACATACCGGAGCCTTACAACGTTTCAGAACCTGCTTGTCCGTATTAATGCAGACAAACTCAACGCCCTTGATGCCTTCATCTATCATTCGATTCACAGCATTATTGCCAGCTCCACCTACACCAATCACAAGTAAGTTCGCTGTCTCATTCTCTGCCTCGCTCGTCATAATCTCTAACACTACAGTTCCTCCTTCTATATTCAATAGAAATCATTATGCACAGCCACATATATTATATAATACGTTTTTTTCAATAAATAATCAAGTACAAATTTGCAAATTTACAAATTTAGTAACTATTTTTTTCCCTGCTTATTTTGAGGACGTTTCAATATCACATCACCACCCACTCTATAGTTCCTCATATCAATCTCACCAACCTGCCCATTCTTTGCCATTTTCTCCAGAACACTGGACAGTGCTGAAATTTCTTCATCATAATTATCCTTTTTCCCCAATGACACCTTGACGTTTCCCGAATACAGATATGCCTCATTATTAGCATCGAACAAAACCTTGTCCCAGCTGACATGATAGTGTTGGAACAGATTCGCCAGATTGAGAATCTGACCAAGAAGTCCCTCATCCTCCATTTGTACCTTAGAATACAATGTAAATGTAGTCAGATTCTTTGTTTCAAACAATGGAATACCATCTACAGGTTTATCGGCACTTTGTAACACCATCCCATCCTTGTCAAAATAGATGTAATGGTTGGCATAGGCAATCCCCGCCACAATCTTTTTCTCATATAACTTAATATGAATCTCATTAACAGTGGGATAGCTCACTTCATACTCACGTACAAACTCCAGCTCTGGTGTCAGAGAAAGTTTATTCATCAACCAAAAAGTAAGAATATTTTTTTCCATAAAATTTGTCTGGAACATCCCCGCCATCTCTTCCTGACTGTAATAAGTGTTTCCCTCAAAAGATACCTTTTTTACACGAAAAAAGAAAACGCAAAAAAGAATCAGCAGCACTACAATTCCTGCCACCAGCCATCCTTTGTATCTTTTTCTTGGTTCTTCCATGTTATTCATTCCTTTCTCCATTAGCAATAACGGGCTCTGATTCCCAAATGATTCAAATTGTCAACAATGTCCTCATACCCTCGCTGAATATACTCCTCGTTTTTAATGCTAGAAGTTCCATCCGCCATGGCAGCCGCAATCAAAAGGCCTGCTCCACTCCTTAAATCCTGGGCCACCACATCCGCACCATGAAGTCTTGTCACGCCGGTAATTCGGGCACGATTACTGACTGAATCGATATTGGCCCCCATCTTCTGCAGCTGTCCAATCATATGAAATCGATTCTCAAAAACACGCTCTTCTATGGTACTCACCCCATTGGCTTTGGTCAGCACCGGAAGAAGAAGCGACTGGCCATCTGTAGGAAATTCCGGATAAGGTCCGGTATTTAGATAACGAATCGGCTGAATTGCCCCTGTCTTATGCAAGATTACAGCTCGTTCCCGAATTTCCTCATCCCCCCCAATATGGTGCCATACAGCCCTCTCCTTTTCACTAAAAAGATCTTCTGTCAGAAGCGTAACCTCACCACCGCAACCTGCAATCAGCATGGCAAACGTCAAAAACACAATCCGGTCACCACGCACCCTCCACGGAATACCATGCAATTTTTTCTGCCCCTTTACACGAATCCGGGATGTTCCCTCTCCTGCGATATGAGCACCTGCCTGACGAAGAAAGCAACATAGCTCGACAACCTCCGGTTCTCTGGCTGCATTTTGGATTGTCGTTTCCCCTTTGGCCAGAACAGCAGCAAGAATGATATTTTCCGTTGCTCCTACACTGGGAAACGGCAGTATAATATCTGCCCCGTGAATTTTTTTCTCACAGTGACAGCAAAGTCTGTCCTCTTCTTCCTCTATCGTAACACCCATCTGACGAAATGCCTGAATATGAAAATCAATAGGTCTTTTTCCGATGGAACAGCCACCGGGATAGGCAATAGTTACTTCACCAAACCGAGCCAGACAGCTCCCCATCAGCAAAATGGAAGCACGTAGTTCTCTCACTTTATCCTGACAAATACAGCATCTCTCAAAATGGGAATGATCCATACACAGTGAATGTTTCTCAAAGGTTATCCTGCTTCCCAGCCCCTGCATCACTTCCTGCATCGCCTGCACATCACTAATTTGCGGGCAATTGTCAATAACTGTTCGTCCCTCACAGAGCAGGGAGGCAGCCATCAACGGCAAAACCGCATTTTTGGACCCCTGCACCCGGATTTCTCCAGATAATTTCTGTCCCCCGCATACTTCAATTGCCATAACGTCACCACATCAATATATTCTCAACCATATTGTATGCGGACGCAATACTCACGTGCTTTTACATTTTGTAGAAATTCCCATTACCAGACCCATCTCAGCCATCAAAATCATAATAGATGTACCACCATAACTGATAAACGGGAGAGGAATTCCGGTAGATGGCATGGAATTGGTTACCACCGCAACATTAATCACCACCTGGGCCGCAATATGAATCATAACACCGGTACAGATTAAGCCCGAAAAAAGATCCGGGGATGTCATGGCAGAATACAAAATCCGCCACATCATCAGAACAAACATCATAATGACGATACCGGCTCCTACCATTCCAAGTTCCTCACAGATAATTGAAAAAATCATGTCATTGTGGGATTCCGGAATAAAACCGAGTTTCTGCATACTTTCTCCCAGCCCGGTTCCAAAAAGCCCCCCGGAAGCAATGGCATATAATCCTTGAAGGACCTGATATCCTTTTGGATTCGTTTCCACATTCTGCCAGATAGCAAAACGGTCCGAACGAAAGCCGTCACCAAATAATATGTACAGAGCAATCAGTGCAACTGCACCAAGGAAAACAGCAACATACCACCATTTCTTCTTTGCTGATACAAAACACATACCAAACCAGATGATGAAAATGACAATCGCTGTACTCAGATTCTCCATCGCCACAAGGACAGCCAGAAAGCCTACCGGTATCACCACCCGGATAATCCCTATGGGCTTACTCATATCCTGCGGACGTTTCTGAATAAAGTAAGCAGTTATCAAAATAACAACAATCTTGGTCAACTCTGACGGCTGGATGGAAATAGGTCCCAGATAGAGCCACCTTTTTGCTCCATTCACCTCAGCTCCCACAAACAATACAGCTAACTGCAATGCAACCGCAACCAGATACAGAAGCGTAATAAATCGGATGCGGAAAAAGGGAAGTCTGCGCAGGAAGAGCCGGTAATCGAACTTGGCAACGATAAACATCGCCAGAACACCCGCCACGACACCGACTGCCTGCTTCTTCAAAAAATAGGCAGAATCATGATATCTCACCTGTGAAGTATAGGAGCTTGCACTGTAAATCATCAACAGTCCAAATCCAACCAGACACAAAGTAATCAAAAGAAGACTGTAGTCAAAGGTGCTTTGTTCAGTTTTTCTGGGTTTCCCACTTCTGCGCTCCACTGACGTCCCTCCTGATTTCTCTACAAATTCCGAACATACTCTTTAAATAAGGTTCCCCTCTGCTCATAAGAATCAAACATATCCCAGCTTGCACAGGCCGGGGATAAAAGCACCGCATCACCATCACAGGCAATTTCAGCGGCCCGCTTCACAGCCTCCTCCAAGGATTCTGAAAACTCATATTCAGTAAATCCATGTACCTTGGCTGTCTCTGCAATTTTCTCCTTCGTAGCACCTAATAATAGCAGTTTTTTTACGTTTCCTCCAAAACTGTCAATCCATTCGTCAAACTCGCCACCTTTGTCATAACCACCGCCAATCAGCACGGTAGGACGACTCATGGACTGGATGCCCTTGATGGCAGCATCCGGATTGGTGCCTTTGGAATCATTGTAATAATCCACTCCATTAACATTTGCCACAAATTCTACCCGGTGCTCCACTGCCTGAAAAGATTTCACCACGGAAAGAATTGTGTCCATAGGTACACCCAGTTTCTTCGTAATCAAAATGGCAGCCATAATATTTTCGCAATTGTGGTCGCCCGGAAGATTGCACTCTGACATATTCATCAGACTCTCCCCTGTTTCTGCATCCACAATATCATGTTTTTCATTCTGGTATAATCCTTTTTCCACCTTCTGTCTGCTACTGAAAAAAGCAACCTCACAGGGCAGATTGACAGCGTTCTCGCGAAGCACTTCATCCTCATAATTGAGTACACAAAGATCCTCTTTGGTTTGATTTTTCGTAATGGAAAGCTTCACCCGGATGTACTCTTCCATGGTCTTGTGACGGTTCAGGTGATCCGGCGTAATATTGAGAATCGCGCTTACCATCGGCCGGAAGGTATCAATGGTTTCCAATTGAAAACTACTGATTTCAGCCACTGTTACAGATTGGGAAGAGGTTTTTCCCACTTCTTTGGTATAGGGATTTCCAATATTTCCTACGACAAATGTTTTTTCATTGTGAGCCCTCATAATCTCCCCCACAAGAGTCGTCGTTGTTGTCTTGCCATTGGTCCCTGTAATACCGGCAACCACACCTTTTTCCATTATATAGGCAAGTTCAATCTCTCCAATCAGAGGAATTCCGGCTTCACGCAATTCATTCGCCAGAGGAATATCAAGCGGAACCCCCGGGCTGAATACCGCACAGGCAAAACTTCCCAACTCATCTTTAGGAATCTCACCCAGATATACCGGGGCATCATATCCGGATACATCCATATCTTTTTTTCCATCATACAGACTAACCCGGGCTTTCATTTCTTTCAACAAATCATAAGCTGCTCTGCCACTCTTTCCCAGACCGACAACCAGCACTTTTTTATTTTCCAGTTCCATTCCTATTTCCCCTCTCTGGTAATTTACAATGCCATAATGCCCACCAGACACAACAGGGCAGTCACAATACTGAATGCTGCTACCACCTGTGTCTCGGAATAGCCACAGAGTTCAAAATGATGATGAATCGGTGCCATTTTGAAAATGCGTTTCCCATGAGTCAGTTTGAAATATCCCACCTGCAAAATAACAGAAATTACTTCTACCAGGTAAATCAACCCAACAATCACAATAAACAAAGGCATATGAAGCATTAGGGCAATGGACGACACAAAACCACCAAGGGCCAGTGATCCGGTATCTCCCATAAACACTCTGGCCGGATAGGTGTTAAACAATAAAAACCCAAGAAGACTTCCCACAACTGCTCCTGTAATCGGCGTCATAGCCGGTTGCACAGTCAGAGCAACAATGGTAAAAAATGTAGCAACGATAACAGTCACACCGGAAGCCAGACCGTCCAGGCCGTCCGTAAAGTTCACACCATTTACCGTTCCCAACACAACAATAAAAACAAAAATCACAAAAAGCCATGTCGGCATAGTAAATCCGGCTCCATCTACAAAGGGAATCTTCACCGAGGTATCCAGACCTGCAATCTGGAAATAGTAATAGATGAAAATGCCTGTCACCACAAACTGCAGTGCCATCTTCTGTAGCGGCGTCAATCCCAAAGAACGTTTCTTCACGACCTTAATGTAATCGTCCAGAAAACCAATCAAACCAAATCCCAGTGTCATAAAAAGAACAGGGATAATTTCACTATATTTTCCAATATAAATTAATGATGTAATCAAAATGCTTGCCAGAATTACAAGACCTCCCATGGTCGGCGTACCGGTCTTCTTCAAATGAGATTCCGGCCCATCCTCCCGTTCCGTCTGCCCAAATTTGAGTTTGCGCAAAAACGGTATCAGTATCGGACAGCATACAACACTGACCAAAAAAGATATAATCACTGGCATTAAAACGCTGAGACTCAGATCATTCATTCTTTTTCCACCTCTTCTTATCTTATTAAGTACGTTAACGCACGTGTCTATTTTATACCATTACGGCCTCTATCGCAAGCACTTATTCACCGGAATCTTTTCCACACAAATAGGGGAGGATATTCTCAAACAGTGTGGAAATTCCAGGTGCCGCCACCGTACCGCCATAATACAGACCTTGTGGTTCATCAATACGGACAAGGGCAATCACCTGCGGATTCTCCACCGGTGCAAAACCAATAGTGGAAGCAATGTATTTGCCATTGCCACGGGGCAGTTTCTCACTGGTCCCCGTCTTTGCTCCTACCGTATATCCATCGACACCGGCTTTGCCCCCGGTTCCCTCAGACACCACTTTTCCCAGTGCTTCCCGAATCAAATCCGAATTTTCTTTGGAGACCACCCGCTCCCCTTCTTCATACTCAAAATGTTTCATCTGACTGCCATCGGCGGACAGCGCACTGACACCAAAATGAGGTGTTATACTCTTGCCCCCATTAATCATCGTAGCCGCCAGACTAATCAGACGGATGGGAGAAACCTGAAAGGACTGGCCAAAGGACATGGTCGCCAACTCTACCGCTCCCACATTTTCCTCTTTGTGGATAATCGTGGAGGCTTCTCCCGGCACATCGATGCCACTTCGTTTCATCAGCCCAAAATCAGACATTTTCTGAAAAAAATCCGACACTCCTACTCTGGCTCCTACTTCAATAAAAACCGGATTACAGGAATTCATAATTCCCTCCAGAAAAGTTTCGCTGCCATGTCCTCCCTTTTTATGGCATCGGATCCGACGGTCCTCCACCACTTTGTACCCGGGACAGTGAAAGCGGTCTGTCATCTTCACAACACCCTTTTCCAAGGCGGCTGCTGTTGTCAGTATTTTGAAAGTAGAACCCGGCTCATAAGTATCTGAGACACAGGGATTTCGCCACATAGCATTTCGTTTATCACTTTTCTCTTTAGCTGTCATCTGGCTCATATCACCAGCCAGTTTGTAGGGATCATTCAAATTGAACTCCGGAGCACATGCCATGGCATATATTTCTCCATTCTGCGGATTCATTACAATGATATCCACACTTTTGGCCTGCTTTTTCTTCAGAAGTATATTGGCAACCTGATCGGTATACTCCATAATCGTCAGGTCCAGACTCGTGTTGAGTGTCCATCCCGACACAGGCTCAATCCTGTCTTCCGCACCATTCTCAATTTCAGTGCCATAGGCGGTCGTCATAGTCAGAATGGAGCCATCGGTTCCCTTGAGATATTTCTCATAAGACACTTCCAGGCCAATAATCCCTTGGTTATCACTCCCGGTAAATCCAAGCACTTTGGTAGCCAGTGAGTCATACTGGTATTCCCTTTTGTAATCCTCATCCACGGTCACACCCGCCAGTTTGCAGTTGCGTATCCGGTCTGAGGTTTCTTTGTCCACATTGGATTTCACCTTCTCGCGGGAAGATACTTTTTCTACTTTTTTTCGAACCATTTCTTCATCCAAATCCAGTTCTTTGGAAAGCATTGAAATCACCTTTTCCGGTTCTTTAATCTGACTGTGTATGACAGATATCGTCGATACTGAACGATTGCCCGCCAGCAAATTGCCATTGCGGTCCAAAATTTTCCCCCGTTCTGCCTTTATCTTCCGCTCCCTCTCATGTAGTTCTTTCGCCTGTACGCCATAGTAGTCAGCTTTCCCAATCATGAGATACCCAAGCCGCACAAACATACAGACAAGGACGAGAAGAAAGATAAAAAATACCAACCCCATGGACTGACGTTGGTACGTTTTGTGCCGATTCCACATAAGCCGCCTCGCATTGCATCATCGTTACAGTTTATTATTCCTGCCTCTCAGTTATGCAAGCAACTGTTTCTCACTGTGCGGTGGGCGTAGCGGTAGGCGCGGCAGTCTCTTTGCTGTCAGCGCTGGCATACTGTCCGAGGAACGGAAGAACCCGCTTCATGACCTTAGATGAAAATTCCGTGGCATATGTGCTGTGCGCCTGGTCTTTCACGTGTGGTTCATCCATAAGGACATAGAAAGCCACTTCCGGCTCTTCTGCCGGAACACATCCGATAAAGGATACCAGATAATTTTTTTCAGATACCGGCCGCTTTTCTGCTGTACCGGTTTTACCGCCAATGGAATAACCCTTAATCTGAGCTGGTGCCGCCGTACCTTCCTCAACGGTGGATTTCAGATAACTTCTGAGTTTACTGCTGGTATCTTCACTTGTTGTTTTCTTGACAATGACCGGATCAATGGTTTTCACCACATCTCCCTGACTGTTCTGAATCTCTTTTACTAAATGAGGCTGGTAATAATCACCGCCATTAACCAGCGAGCAAAAACCGCTGAGCATCTGCACCATCGTCACCGTCTGAGTCTGTCCAAAACTACTTGTGGCAAGCTCTACCGGATTCAGTTCTTCTTTTGTATGGATCAGACCGGAAGTTTCACCAGGCAAATCAATACCTGTCCTCTGGCCAAAGCCGTAAAGTTTATTATATTTGCTGAATTTGTTTCTTCCTAATTTCATTCCGATATCCATCAGTGCTGCATTGCAGGATTCCATCATGGAATGACGGAGATCCAACATCCCATGCCCGCTCCGGTTGCTACAATGTATCTCTCTGTCAGCCACCTTTTTTACACCGGTACAATTAAACGTAGAGTTCCCTGATATCAGATTTTCATCCAATGCCGCCGCCACAGTAAATGGTTTGAAGGTGGAACCCGGCTCATAAGCGGAACCAACACAAAAGTTAGACCACATGGAAAGAAGACATTCATTTTTTTCCTTGTCACTCATGGCAGCAATCTGCTGGGAACTGTACATTCCTGCCAGATTCTGTGGATCATTTAGGTCAAAACTGGAATTGGATGCCATGGCAAGAACCTCTCCGTTCTTTGGATTCATAATCATAACTGCCGTGGTCTCAGCTCCAACTCCACCTTTCTGAAATTGTGCAATTTCTTCCTCAACAATTTTCTGCACATTGGCATCAATCGTTAATACCACCGAGTTACCGTCTTTGGCTTCTTTAATGGTACGCTGCAAATTCATATTGGAATCAAAATAACCGTATTCCCGTCCGGTGGTTCCATTGAGAACCGAGTTATACTGTTCCTCAATCCCATAAGTTCCCTGTTCACTAGAAGATAGAAAACCGATGATACTGGCTCCTACCGTCTTCAACGGATAGTTTCTTTTGTAAACTTCTTCAAACCAGACACCCTGTATATCTTCATTTTTTTTCATTTTTTTCTGAAATTTCTCAACCTGGTCCGAAGACAATTCCTTCAGGCTGTCAATCTTCTCATACATGGATTTTGGCTTTTTTTCAATTATATCCTCCAGAGCACTTTGCTCCACACCAAAGAATTTTGAAATCGCATTCAAAGTGACAATCTTTTTATCTTCATTGGTTAAAAGAGTCCTTGGCTCCAGCACAAGATTGTATTTGCGTACACTGACTGCCAGCGTTGTATCGTTGCGATCCTTGATATCTCCCCTCTGAAAATTCAGAACAGCATTGGTATAGGATTGCTGTGACAGCGCCTCTTTCTTGTAGCGGTCACCATCATCCCGGTTAATCCGATAAATCTTGAACAATAACAAGCCAAAGGCAAAAAGACAGACACAAAAGATAGCAAACAACGTAATTCTCATCTTTTGACTGAATTGTTTCGGTTTTGCTCTTCTTCTGCGTCTTCGATTAGAAAAATGTCTTCGATTGTTATAGGCTGCCATACATAACTCTCCATTATTCCGCCGGAATATCACCATGCGTCCGAACTTGCGTACTCTTCCGGCTCTCATAGGTATCAATCTGGTCTTCTCTTGCTGCTACCATACCAAGCTCCTTCGTTGCCTTATTATAAATAGCAGTAAGATCAACCGCATTATCCAGCTCTTTTTCAGCGGCGGCATTTTCCTTTTCCATCTCCACCACTTCACTCTGTAAGTTTACCACACTTTTATTCAAATAGGTAGACTGAAATTGCAGACGCAGATAAACAATCCCCGCTGTCATCACAGCAAGAAAAGTAAGACATGTCAGCAAAACAGCGACCCGGTCAATTTTCGCCTTCTGTTTCGGCTTAGCCTGCGGGCGAGGGCGCTGCTGTCTCTGTCTCCGTCTCTCGTATTCATCTCCCTGATACGGCTGAGCCTCCCATCTCGTTGCCGCGCTCCCATATACATATGGCGTTGTCTGTCTTGCCATAAACTGTTGCCTCCTAACTCTCTATTCTCTCAAATACCCTCAATTTGGCACTTTTCGATCTCGTGTTTTGTTCACATTCTTCCTCTGACGGAAGAATTGGCTTTCTGGTAATCACTTTCCCCTTCGGCTTGTTGCCACACACGCACACCGGGAAGTCTGGCGGACAGGTACAGGGGTTCTCCTGTCGGCGAAAACTGGTTTTCACCATACGATCCTCCAGGGAATGAAACGTAATAATACTGATTCTTCCGCCATCCTTCAGTAAATCTACCATCTCATCCAGAGCCTGCCGTAACACTTCCAGTTCCTGATTACATTCAATGCGAATTGCCTGAAACGTTCTCTTGGCCGGATGGCTTTTGCCATTCCTTGCCTTGGCCGGCATGGAACCTCGAATGATGTCTACCAGCTCAAAGGTCGTCTCTAAAGGCTTGTCCTGTCTTCTCTTGCAAATATTTCTGGCAATGTTTTTTGCAAAACGTTCTTCCCCGTATTCTTTTATGATACGGTACAGTTCCGATTCCGGATACTCATTGACAATATCTCTTGCCGTGAGTGTCTGCTCCCGGTCCATCCTCATATCCAACGGTGCATCTTCCCGATAGGAAAATCCCCGTTCGGCATTATCCAGCTGATAGGATGAAACACCAAGATCCAGCACAATTCCATCAACTTTATCAATCCCCAGCTGTTTCAGCACTTCCTTCATCTGTGCATAATTACTTTTCACCATTGTGACTATCCCGGCAAAAGGTTCCAGTCTTTTCTCAGCCGCTGCCAGTGCTTCTGCATCCTGGTCAATACAAATCAGTCTGCCATTCTCCCCCAGCCTTTTGCATATTTCATAGGAATGTCCGCCGCCACCTGTGGTTCCATCGACATAAATACCATCCGGTTTCACAGCCAGCCCATCTATTGTTTCCTGTAGCAAAACCGATACGTGCTTAAACTCCATGATAACCTCCATTTTGAAGCGTCAAAATATACTAAAAACTGAGTCCGAACTCCGACATATGCTCGGCAATATCGTCAATATTGTCGTAATCGTCGTTTTCCTCCCAACGTTCTTTACTCCAGATTTCAATCTTAGAGAGCACTCCTACAAAAACCGTATCTTTCGCAAGTCCGGCATACTCCCGCAATTTTGCCGGGATAAGTGCTCTGCCCTGCTTGTCCATCTCACATGGTGCAGCATTTGCCAAGAAATGCCTTTGAAGCATTCTGGCTTCTTTCGTCCCCGGAAGTTCTTTCAGTTTTTCGATGAAGCCTTCCCACTCATTCATTGGGTATGCAAACAGGCATCCATCCAAACCAAGAGTGACAACAAAAGAATCCCCCAGATCCTCTCTCAGCTTTGCGGGAATGATAACACGGCCTTTCGCGTCCAGCCCATGCTCATATGTGCCCATAAACATTTTGCTTCACCAACTTCCGTCCATGGTGTGTGGTTTTCGTAACCTGATACCTTCCATTTTACCACTTTGTGACACTTTCCACCACTTTCCACCACTTTTAATATCACTATACACCACTTTCTGGGAATTGGCAAGAGATATTTTGGAGGAATTACTTTTTTCTTGATTCATACACCGCGAGGTGTGCTCAAAAAAATAATAGTCAAGCAGGAACGCGTATCCTAGCTTGACTATTATTTTATTTGTAATAACTAAATTGAGCACATACTACTTTAGTTTTTAATCTTTTTCTGCCTCATTTTCACTCACTCCCCCTTTTTTCAAACGCACACGTCGGTAAATCCAGTAAGCAATTCCTCCCACTGCCAAAACAGCAGAAAGCACCTGGGATACCGCAATCCCTGTGGAACCAATCTGCAGCTGGTCGGTCCTAAGTCCCTCAATCCAAGTGCGTCCGATGCCATAACCAATTAGATAAATGAGGAAAATCTCACCATCGAACTTTTTCCTTTTGGTATAAACAAGCATGACAATAAGTACCACAACATTCCAGAGAGATTCATAGAGAAATGTAGGGTGGACCTGTATATACCGGGTTCCGTTTTCCGTTATGATGTGCTGCCGCATCGTCGTGGTAATATTGGAAGAAGTTACGTCTCCCACTTTCAGGCGCATGGCAAAGAGAGAATCGGTATACTCCCCAAAGGCTTCCCGGTTCATGAAATTCCCGTAACGCCCGATAATCTGACCAAGAATCAGCCCCGGCACTGCCGTGTCAGCAAACAAAGCAAACTTATAGTGCTTTTTCCGGCAGTAAACAATTGCCGTAATAACGGCGGCAATCACACCACCATAAAGCGCCATCCCGCCACCGCGGGTATTGAAAATCTGCCACAAATTATCTTTATACGTATCCCAGCTGAACGCCACATAGTACAAGCGGGCTCCAATAATCGCAAAGATAATTCCCCAGATGGCATAATCCATATAAATTTCCGGATCCTGTCCGGTTCTCTTCGCCTGCCATCTCGCCAAAAGTAAACCACCCACCATTCCCAAGGCTATGATTATGCCGTAGAAAGCTATGGTAAATCCACCAATGGTAATTCCCTTTGGCAAATGGGAAATGGTAATCCCCAGATGGGGAAACATAATATCAGCACCATCCATTTTTGCTGTCCTCCCTTTTCTTATACAATAAAGCGGAACAAAACGACATCGCCATCCTGTACCACATACTCTTTTCCCTCGGAACGAACCAGTCCTTTCTCCTTGGCTCCATTATAGCCATTATGCTCCACAAGATTATCGTAGCTTACCACTTCCGCCCGGATGAATCCACGCTCAAAGTCCGTATGAATCTTTCCTGCCGCCTGCGGTGCCTTGGTTCCCTCGGTGATGGTCCATGCCCGAGTCTCATCCGGTCCTGTGGTGAGGAAACTAATCAGTCCCAGAATCCGATAGCTGGCACGAATCAGTTTCTCCAAACCGGATTCTTTCAAGCCCAGATCCTCTAAGAACATTTTCTTTTCATCTTCATCCAGCTCCGCAATCTCCTGCTCAATCTGGGCACAGATTACAAACACTTCCGATTTTTCTTCTTTCGCAAATTCACGGACTTTTGCCACCTGCTCATTGGACTCCCCGTCATCTGCCAGATCATCCTCTGCCACATTGGCAGCATAAATGACAGGCTTTGCCGTCAGCAGATTGTATTCTTTGAACCAGGCTTCTTCATCTTCATCCTTCAACTCAAAATTTTTCGCCAGATGTCCCTCTTCCAAAAAGGCTTTCAGGCGCTTCATCATTTCCACTTCTTTTGCCAGTTTCTTATCATTATTGGCACCACGGGATGTTTTGGCAATCCGGCGGTCCAAGATCTCAACATCCGAGAAAATAAGTTCCAGATTAATGGTTTCAATATCGCGCAGTGGGTCAACACTTCCATCCACATGGACAATATTCGTATCTTCAAAACAGCGCACCACATGAACAATGGCATCCACTTCACGAATATTGGATAAGAACTGGTTGCCGAGTCCTTCTCCCTTGGATGCTCCTTTCACCAGTCCGGCGATATCCACAAATTCAATCACCGCCGGCACAACTTTTTTCGATTCATGCATCTTCGACAAAACATCCAACCTCTCATCCGGCACCGGAACGACTCCTACATTGGGGTCTATGGTACAAAACGGATAATTGGCGGATTCCGCCCCTGCCTTTGTCAGTGAATTAAACAATGTACTATTTCCCACATTGGGGAGTCCGACGATTCCAAGCTGCATAGTAACTCTATCTCCTTTTCTTCTTTTTTAACCATTCCATAAAACGCCTCTTTGAAAAAGAGCCATTATACAGTAA
>JALENH010000090.1 GCA_022767895.1 Eubacterium sp. | reverse complement strand
CCAACGACAAAACCTATGGCATACTGCCCAAGAAGCCCAATTCCAATCAGGCAGAATATGGTTTTTGCCGTAAAAACATGGCGGTAATCCGGATGATAATGCCATTTGTTTTCCCGGACCATGTACCAAAATCCAAACAGGAGTAAAATCACCAGTTTCAGAATCAGGTTTGCCACCAACAGCATATCCATACGCTCTCCAAGCGTCGAGGCGTTCCGCAGCACAAGACGAAAGACTGCGTTGAACAAGACTTCCAGCAAATAATAGGAAACGGCCGCCAGTGCCGTCCAGCCAATGGTTTTCAGCATATCCTTCATTTTGTCCTGCCTCCTTTCGCATATCTGCTGTCCCTCGCAAATAACACTAACCCACATTCTACCACGTTCCCCGTGGCGGGTCAATTTGCTATTGCTAATTTCCCTCGAAAATGATAGGATGATACCAGAGTCAAAATACGCCTGTCTGTCAGGCTTACGAATGGAGGATACATATGAAACTCTGGGGAGGACGATTCACTAAGGAGACGAACCAGCTGGTACACAATTTCAACGCTTCGATCTCCTATGATCAGAAATTTTATAAACAGGATATTCTGGGGAGCATCGCCCATGTAACGATGTTGGAGAAACAGGGAATTCTGACACCGGAAGAAAAGGATGCCATTGTAAATGGTCTGCAGGGGATTCTGACAGATCTAGAAAATGGAACGCTGGAAATTACGGCAGAGCATGAAGACATCCACAGTTTTGTAGAAGCCAATCTCATTGAGCGCATTGGCGACCCGGGCAAAAAACTGCATACCGGCAGAAGCCGGAATGACCAGGTTGCACTGGACATGAAACTCTACACAAGAGATGAAATTGTGGCAATTAACGATCTTATGAAAGAACTGATGGTAGTTATTCACCGGGTTATGGCAGAAAATATCGACACCTTCATGCCGGGATTTACCCATCTGCAGAAGGCGCAGCCGGTCACACTCGCCCACCATTTTGGTGCTTATTTTGAAATGTTCCGTCGGGACCGCAGTCGTCTCCGGGATATTTACGACCGCATGAACTACTGTCCACTGGGTGCCGGCGCCCTTGCGGGAACCACCTACCCACTGGACCGGGAATACACTGCTTCCCTGCTGAAATTTGACGGTCCAACCTTCAACAGCATGGACTCCGTATCCGACCGGGATTACCTGATTGAATTGCTCAGTGCCCTGTCCACAATTATGATGCACATGAGCCGTTTCTGCGAAGAAATTATTCTGTGGAATTCCAATGAATACCGCTTCGTGGAAATTGATGATTCCTATTCCACCGGTTCCAGCATTATGCCGCAGAAGAAAAATCCGGATATTGCCGAGCTGGTCCGTGGCAAGACAGGCCGTGTGTACGGTGCCCTGATTTCCCTTTTGACAACCATGAAGGGAATTCCGCTGGCTTACAACAAGGATATGCAGGAAGACAAGGAACTGACCTTTGATGCCATTGACACGGTAAAAGGGTGCTTGGCCCTCTTCACCGGCATGATTGATACGATGAAATTCAATAAAGACATTATGGAAGACAGTGCCAAACACGGCTTTACCAATGCCACTGACGCTGCCGATTATCTGGTTAACCACGGCGTGCCGTTCCGGGATGCCCACGGTATCATCGGACAATTGGTGCTGCTTTGCATCGACAAGGGGATTCCGCTGGATGAGCTTCCGCTGGAGGAGTACAAGAAAATTTCCCCTGTATTCGAGGAAGACATTTACGAGGCAATTTCCATGAAGACCTGCGTGGAGAAGAGAAATACCATCGGAGCACCGGGACAGGAGGCAATGAAACAGGTCATTGCAGCCAACGCTCGGTATCTGGAGGAAAGCTGATTCTCTGATTAAATTTATCTTATGACGAAAGCAGTGGGCCGCTCATGCAGCCCACTGCTTTTATTTTGCATATTTTTTCTCATAATTTGCAATACATTTTTCAATGACCGCAACCGCCTCTGCCGGACCGCCAAAGTCCTTGACGTCGGTTTCCTTATTTTCCAAGTCTTTGTACACGGAGAAGAAATGCTGAATCTCCTGGAATACATGCTGGGGCAGCTGCTCGATATCGGTGTAATAATTGTACATGGGATCGTTATAGGGAATGGCAATGATTTTCTCATCCTTATCCCCATTGTCCAACATATACATAACTCCAATCGGATAACAGCGAACCAACGACATCGGCTCGATTTCTTCCGAGCAGATGACTAACACATCCAGCGGGTCCTTGTCATCGCCCAGCGTCCTGGGTATAAATCCATAATTCGCCGGATAATGCGTGGACGTATAAAGAATCCGGTCCAGAATAATGAGCCCTGTCTCCTTGTCCAGCTCATACTTTTTCTTGCTGCCTTTGGAAATTTCAATTGTTGCAATAAAATCGATTGATGTTATTCTTTCTTTACTAATGTCATGCCAGATATTCATGGCGTGGACCTCCTAACTGTTTTCTTTCGTAACCCCAGTCCATCTTTTCCTTAGCGAATATAGTTCGTGCGGATTACCGGCTCTCTCTCCGGGAACGCAATCCCCTTCTCTTTGCCTGCTTCAATACACTTCAAAAGCCATGCCATGTTATTACCAAGGGTTCGCATGGTCTGCATACCCTCCTCGTCCTGCTTCACTTCGTCTGCATTGCTTCCATGCACCTGATTCCAATACTGGGAACCTACCACCGGCATACAGTTGATAGTAAAATACTTGTTAATCTGATCAAAAGCCGCCGAAGCTCCCCCTCGCCGACAACTCACAACAGCTGCTGCCGGTTTGCCCGCCATCAGGCTTCCACCGCTGTAGAATGCCCGGTCCATAAAGGATGTCAACGCCCCGGACGCTGCTGCATAATGCACTGGCGAACCGAATATGTATCCGTCTGCCTCTCCTGCTTTTGCTACAAATTCATTGACTACATCTTTTCGGAAACAGCCCTCTCCTGTTCTGGCACAGGCACCACAGCCGATACACCCGGCAATCTCTCCGACACCAAGCCAGAAAATCTCCGTCTCAACGCCCTGTTTCTCCAGTGCACCTGCTGCCTCCTTCAAGGCAGTGTATGTACATCCTTCTTTGTGTGGACTTCCATTGACTAATAATACTTTCATGATAACCTCCATTCTTGTGTGAACATTGGTACATTCTATTCTTTTATCTTACTTAGTATAACAGACCATTGTCAAAAAGGAAAG
>JALENH010000073.1 GCA_022767895.1 Eubacterium sp. | reverse complement strand
TGCAGGGAAAAACGGTGATGCTTACCATGGAAAATGAAAAAATAGTGGATGTCCTTGTGGGAGAAAACCAGAAGGAATTTGTTGAGGTGGGAGATATTTTTGTGGGGAAAGTGCAGAATATTGTGGAAAATATTAATGCTGCTTTTATTGAAATTCAAAAAGATGTTGTGGGTTTTCTACCTTTGTCTGAATGTAAAGAACGGAACATAAAAGGCGGCGAGGAACTTGTGGTTCAGGTAAAAAAGGCCGCTGTCAAAACAAAACAGCCGGTGCTTACCATTTACCCGGAGATTGCCGGACGCTATTCGGTGATTTCCACTAAATCCCAGACAAAAGGAGTTTCGAAAAAAATAGAATCGGAAGAGCGTCAGGAGCAGCTTCGGAGTCTTTTGTCTGAATTTGAGAATGAATCTTATGGGATTGTTTGGAGAACCAGTGCGGAAACGGCAGAGGATGCCGAAATTTTGGCAGAAGGAAAAACACTTTTACAGGAAATGCATGAATTGATGGAGCATAGCCAGTACAGAACCTGCTTTAGCCGGATTCGTAAGGAAGCGCCTTTCTATCTGAAATATATCCGCAGCTGCCGGATGGAAGATTTTGACCGGCTGATTACGGATTTGCCGGAGATTTATGAGGAATTACAGCCTGTGTATGGTGAGTTTGTGCAGTATTATGAAGATGAATCCTACCCATTAGATAAGCTGCTTGGTATTTCTTCCAAACTGGCGAAAGCCTTTGAGAAAAAGGTCTGGTTGAAAAGTGGTGGAAATCTGGTGATTGAACCGACAGAAGCTTTGACGGTGATTGATGTGAATACCGGAAAAGCGGTGGACGGTAAACGGAAGAAAGAGACGACCTTTTTTAAAATCAATTGTGAGGCGGCCATGGAGTCCGCCAGACAAATCCGGATGCGGAATTTATCCGGCATTATTTTGATTGATTTTATTGATATGAAGGAAAAGGAAAATATACAGAAACTGATGCATTTACTGCGGACGGAATTTGCGAAGGACAAGACCAAGACTGCTCTTGTCGACATGACGAAACTGGGTCTTGTGGAAATTACGAGAATGAAAAAAAGTCCGCCGCTGAGAGAGGTGTTACCATGGGAAAGCATGTGAAAAAGAGGAAAAAGTTCAAATGGTTTATTTTGATTTCATTGTTTCTTTTTATCCTTCTTGTTGCTGCCCTTTTTCTGACGAAAAAAATACGGATTGCCGCCCTATGGGCCAATGGTTATGAGGTACATGGGGTGGATGTGTCTCATTATCAGGGGAAAATCGACTGGCACGAACTGGCCGGTCAGGACATTGATTTCGCTTTCATCAAGGCAACCGAGGGGAGTACCCATCTGGATGAACAGTTTGCCAGAAACTGGCAGAAAGCACCAAAGGAAAAATTAATGGTGGGAGCGTATCATTTTTTCAGCTTTGACAGTCCGGGAGACAGTCAGGCGGAATGGTTTATAAAAAATGTCGGTTCCCTGTCCGGGAAGCTGGCGCCGGTGGTGGATGCGGAATATTATGGAAAAAAGGATGAAAACCCACCGGATGAAAGAGTGGTACAGGAAAATCTTCATAAAATCCTTTCCCGTCTGGAAGAGGAATACCATATAAAACCGATTCTTTATACGACCTATTCCTTTTACAGCAAATACATTCAGGGGGATTTTGAGGGATATCCTCTCTGGATTCGTAATGTTTACTATTCACCCAATTTGGATTTCGGCAGTTCATGGACGTTCTGGCAGTATACGGACCGGGCGGAACTTTCCGGTTATAAAGGAGAAGAGAAATATATTGACAAAAATGTTTTTTACGGCAATCGGGAGGAATTAGAACAGTATATTTGTCCGTAAGGAAAGGAGCTGTTTATAAATGATAAAAAATATTATTCTGGATATGGGACGGGTTCTTCTAAGTTACGACCCAGATTTGGAACTGAAACGGTATTTTGATACGGAAGAAGATATTGCATTAATCCGCAAAGAACTGTTCCGTGGCCCTGAATGGGCACAGGGAGATTTGGGCGAGATTACCAACGCACAGCGTTATGACGGTGTTTCGAAACGCGTGCCAAAACGGCTCCACAAGGCATTGCGCCTTTGCGTGGACAACTGGGATGAGTGCATGACCCCTCTTGACGGTGCCCGGGAATTTTGCCGGTATGTCAGGGAAAAGGGATATGGTGTATACGTTTTGTCCAATGCCTGCCAGTTGTTTTACGAATATTTTCCCCGTTATTATTCCTTGGACTTTTTTGATGGTATTGTAGTTTCCTCTGACATCCATATAGTAAAACCAGATATACGGATCTATGAGTACTTGCTGGAAACCTATCATCTTAAGGCGGAGGAATGCCTGTTTATTGATGACCGGGCGGATAATATTGAGGGTGCCCAAAGGGTGGGTATGCAGGCAGAGCAGTTTTTCGGGGATTTTGAAAGGATAAAGGAGAAATATGAATTATAAATTTATGGATTGACAGAGTGGTTTTTTAATGCTAGAATGAGAAAAAAATTGAGGTGGCTATTATGTTCAACATGAATTCATTTGCAAAAATGAATAGGGACGACGATTGATAGCACTTGTGTCGTGAGATTACTCATAGGTACAAGTGCTTGATGTGTTGTGCCTATGTGGGAACATATGAATTGACCACATTGGGTGAAAACTTTTATAAGTTGATTCCTGATGTGGTCTTTTTCTGATTTTTGGTACAACACAATTGATACTGTGTCATCTATAAAATCAGGAAAGAGAGGAAAAGAAAATGAAAAAACGAACTCATCATTGTGGAGAATTA
Source organism: Eubacterium sp. (assembly GCA_022767895.1). Taxonomy (GTDB): domain Bacteria; phylum Bacillota; class Clostridia; order Lachnospirales; family Lachnospiraceae; genus Eubacterium_F. The sequence goes on along the minus strand of JALENH010000073.1, from coordinate 989 downwards.
AGGCTGAATCATGCCGGAGAAGAAGTCCGTCTGGCGGGCTGGTATGAAAATCTTCGAAAAGTCAGCAAAAGTCTGGGATTTATGGTTCTGAGAGATTTTTACGGAACGACACAGGTTGTTGTGGAGGATGAACGGCTCATGGAACAGTTATCCGGAATCAACAGGGAATCTACGTTGGAAATTGTGGGGACTGTCAGGGAGAGAAGTTCAAAAAACAAAAAACTGGCAACCGGTGAGGTGGAGGTAGTACCTTCACAGATTACGGTACTGGGGAAATGCAAGTACAGTGAATTGCCCTTTCCAATCAATCGTTCCAAAGAATCCGATGAAAATACCAGATTAAAATACCGTTATCTGGATTTGCGCAATCCCGAGGTGAAATTAGGAATTGTAGTAAGAAGCAAGGTTGTTGCTGATTTGCGGAAAGCGATGAATGACTATGGCTTTATGGAAATCACAACGCCAATTCTTACCGCGTCCTCTCCGGAAGGAGCAAGGGATTATCTTGTACCGGCAAGAAATCATCCCGGAAAGTTTTATGCGTTGCCACAGGCACCACAGCAGTTTAAACAGTTGTTGATGGCATCCGGATTTGACCGCTATTTTCAGATTGCTTCAGGAGCCGTTCGTAATCATGATCCTGAAATTATGGTGAAAGCTTTTGAAGTGGTGGGACTTGGTGAAGAAGATGTAAAAGAGAAGTTCCCGGCACTGTATCATGCCTTTTGTTATGGAGCACCTCCCCATGCAGGGATCGCGCCTGGCATTGACCGAATGCTCATGCTGATTCGAGGAGAAGAAAGATATTTCTAGGGAAATATAGGAAAAAGTCCTTGACACAGAACAGTCCAGGATGTTATACTTTCCTAGTGTGCCGCACAACGAGGTTATAGTTCTGCCCTTTTTTGGGGAAGACACCACAGTTGGCGAGTAATTTTATTAGGAGGTGCTATATGTACGCGATTATAGCAACCGGTGGTAAACAGTAT
>JALENH010000068.1 GCA_022767895.1 Eubacterium sp. | reverse complement strand
GCTCTTGCAAAGTCACCATCCATCAGTGCATACAAAAAAATACCACCCTTTAATGTAAAATTCTCAACATGGCTTGACTTTGTCAGCCGCATAATGGTTCTCTCTAATCCATAAGCAATCAAAACATCCTGCATCGTTCTTCCTGTTTCTTTTGCTATATTTTTTAATCTTGCTTTTACCGACTCTGCATTTCTCACAGGAGCACCTCCAGATATGTGCTAAGTATCTTTTCACACCGAAGCTCTTTGGCATAGCGGTGGAGCTTATTCAGATTTCTCTCTTTCCTTGCCAGATAATTGACTAAAACCTCTTTCGTTTCTTCAATTCCAACTTTATTCCGATAAAAAAGAATATCTGCAACCGTCTTTTCCATGTCATAAATCCGGAAAGCATTCTTTCCCTCTGAAATGGTTTCGATTCCCAGTTCATATCTTTTTTTTGAATAATACACAACATTAAACCTTGGAAAATCCGGTACTGTAGACAATTTTTTACGTCTTTCAATCGCAACATCCACAGCATCCGGCCAGTAGGTTGTCAGTCCATAATACCTTGCAGCACTCATCTGACAGACTACCCCATCCGGCGCATATGCTGTCACATAGAAAAAGTCAGATTCTTCACCTTCGTATGTTGCATTCTCATATACACTGCTATTCTGAAAAGACTGGAAATTAAGTTTTCCTGCAAACTCTGGTTCGAATGATACTGCTTTTAGTTCAACAACTACATAACAGCGAAGCTTAATATGATAAAAGAGCATATCTATTTTTCTTGTTTTACCAGCGACGATAATCTCTTTCTGTCTTCCTATAAAGGCAAATCCTGATCCAACTTTCTTCTATTGTTTTACATTTTGTTACTATTTCAACATGATGTCTCCATGGTACAAATCCGAAGATTGCAGGAAATTCTATTTCTGCACCAGCTTGGTGCAGTTTTTGATTTTCACTAATTTCTGCACCAACCTGTTGCAGTTTTAAGCTGTTTAAATCAATAATGTCTTCAATCGTATGAGCCATTTCTGAAAAGATATCGCTTGATGAATAAAACAAGTACCATTTTTTCATATTCCAAAGATTTCTTGCTGAAAAGCCTTTTTCATCAGGAAATTCATTTTGTAAATCGAGACTTAACTGCTCTACAATTCCTTTTCCCCATTTTTCTTCCGCTTTTCTTTCTGTGCGGAACAATTACCGCACACCAATTAATATATCACAAAAAGCGTTATTATACTACCGAAACATGATTTTCTTTAGCCCTCTGTTCCGCAATCTTCTCATGGATATTGGAGTGCTGATATCTTCCGAAATTTCTCATAACGACTGCCCCACCACCTACAAAGTAGACCGACATCATATCGGGGCTGTAACCACACTCGGTCTGATAACGGTACACCTTATCCACAAAATCCTGAATCTCTGCTTCATCATTGGATTTCGGTTTGATTTGTCAGCGCTGCCTTATCATATACCGATTTTAGGTATAAAAAAATAAGGACTAAATTAGTGCTAACCCCTTAATTTTACTGGGTTTCTCTAACTTTGTCCTTATAATAACATGGCCGTCAGCAAATGGATGAATAAACCCCTTGTCCTATTTTTTCTCAATGTATTTTCCGGTTTTCTGCAACTCACCTTTCACCTGCAAAAGAATATCATAATGATCCGGCGGTAGATCTGTGAGCTGGGTTGCAATTTTATATACCATCTTTCGGAACACATCCATGGTCTGGTAGGTATCATCAAAATCCGTTTGATAGCAGCCCTTTTCTCCACGGAAATAAATCTTTTCTACCTCATGGTCCACACACTTTACAAAAAGAAGATCCTCCTGTAATTTGTAATCAATGGCAATGCTTTTAACTCGACCGGGCTGACAGGATGCCAATTCACGATATTCCTCACCGGAAAGCTTTTGAGGCTTCTTAATCGTACCACACATATAATCGCCGGTGACTTTCATGGGAAGTGCCAGCTCTTCTACATTCGGTGTAAAGTTATAAGCCCGGAAATATCCCGGTTTCACTCCAAATTCACTGAGTACTTCTCCTGTTTCGAAATCATATTCATAAACACCGCCACCGTCACCATCTACCGGTTCTGCATAAGAGCCTGCCATGTTATAGACACGGTTTTTGTCCGGCACATAAATACCGTTGGCGCGGATTCTCGTCTTTGGACAGCCAAAACTCTTGAACATTTTGACCGTCATTTCTTTCTCATTGATATCATAAAAGGTGACATAGCTAAGCGGGTCTTTGTCAAAGGACTTTGCTTTACGGCGTTTTGCCCAGTGATTGTCATATACAATCATATGCTTCGTGTCTGGATTTCCGTCAAAATCCACGTCCAGCTCAAAAGCGGCATGCTGCTGATACGTCCAGCGCACATCGCCCACCGGCTGCAGCAAATACTTCGTCATGGAAGAACCCTCCCAGAATTTCGGGTCGGATAACATCCAGCGAAGCTTCTTGGTATCATAATCCACACTGATTACAGCATGCACATTGCGCAGTGAAATCAGGATGGAATGATCTTTTTCATAATAAGCGGCCGAATTCACATGACACCAATCCATCATATCCTTGTAGGTATCATCAAAAAGGTCCCAAATATCCAGCTGCCACACAATCTCACCGGTCTTCCGGTCAATCTCAATGACACGGTCCTCCGTATGCTCCAACATGGTATTGCTGCCCGTAAGGATATTGCCACCCACCTTTTCCTCTGCTGTGTGATGCACTCCATTTTCCACCAGATAGGTCCGATACACGCGGCCAAAATAATCCATGTCATAGGATTGCACCGTCTGGGGATTCGAGAAAGATGGCACGGAAATCTCCTTTTCCATATAAAAGAAATGTCCGTCTGACAATGGGAAAATGCCATAGCCTCTTGGATTTCTACGCAGCCAGTAGCGAATCTTTCCCTCCCTGTCGAAAGCACAGGTATGAATATTGACTCCACCATTGATTAAAATATTTTCAAAAGCCGGATCCTTCGCCACCTTTTTTACAGACACAGCTTTTCTCAAATCCGGCGGAAGTCCTTTCGTACGTACCGAAATTTCATGGCTGGCCAGCACGGTATCCTCATCATTCAGCAGCTCAATCTTTACCTTGTTGACCCGGTTTGGATACAGTCCAAGTATCGGGACACGGTGATTCCTTCTCTTAGGCAGCACCGATACATAGTCGGTCTCCGGGATATCTCCTCTTGTGGTGACACGAACTTTTGCCGGGGCTTCCAGAGAAAACATAGCCAGCGCCGTCAGAGGTGCCTCGCCAAAGGGATTGCGAATCAGAAACATATGGTCAAAGGTATATTTCCCGCTACGCAGCAAACGCTCCAAATAATAATCTCTGGCCAGTGTCTTCACGGAATAGGATTGTTCCTCCACAATATTGGTCGAATAAAAATCAATTTCTTTTCGCCGAAACAGATTATCACAAGCCCTGGCCTCTTTGTCCATAAGACCAAGTCCCCATTCCTCAACGATACCGCCATCCGGTAGCTGAATCCGTCTTTTTCTGACTTTTTCTCTCTGATTTATCTTACAAGATACCTTATTTGTCACCCTTTTACACGAAGCCACAAAATAATTTTCCATTTTGGCCCTCCATGCTATCGAATTCTTTTCTTAATCTCCTCGTATACCATTTTCGCACATTCTGCCGGAGTTGTATCAATCGTGTCCAACACCAATTCCGGATGAAGTGGCGCTTCATAAGTAGAGTCTTTACCAGTAAAATTTTTTATATTCTTTTTATATAATCCCTTGGGATCTCTTTGACAGCAGGTTTCAAAATCTGTGCTGACATACACTTCCATGAAATGCTCTGAGCCTGCACGCTCTCTGGCATACTCCCGCATCTTCCGGAAAGGTGAAATAAACGATACCAGCGTAATGATGCCGGCATCCTGAAACAAGGCAGCAATCTCGCTAATCCGCCGGATGTTTTCATTGCGGTCTTCATCTGAAAACCCCAAATCTGCATTGATTCCATGACGGATATTATCACCATCCAGAAGATATACTGCCTTTCCGTCCTCATTCAGCATTTTCTCCAGTTCCACCGCAATGGTGGATTTGCCGGAACCGGAAAGTCCGGTAAACCACACCACCAGACCCGGATGTCCAAGCACTCTTTGTCTGTCTTCCCGAGTCACCTTGTTGGGGTGCCACACAATATTTTCATTTCTCCCGGTTGCCACTTCGGTTTCCTCCTATGCTCTAAAAATCGCCCCGGTATCCTTTAACATATTCTTGATACGGGAAATGCTCTTTTCATAGTCTTTGTCAGCCAATTGAAGATCCGGGGAAATATCTGTGGTCATTTCATTTCCTACCCAGACAATTTCAAATTCACCCTCCACAATGGTTTTCAGAATCTTGTAATCCGATTTAGTAAGGTCTGTCGCCGTCACAACGAGAATCATGCCGGCATCCAACATGAGATTAGCCACCTCAGCAAAACGGCGAATCTGCTCGGTGTGATCCTGTACACTGGCTTTCTTCGTATCTGCTCCTACACCATACAGATAACTTCCAATTCCCATATAGTAAACATATCGGCCTGTATTCATGAGTTCGCGTTCCAAAAGTTTCGCCAGTTTCTTCTTGCCCGTACCCTCCGGTCCGGTCAACACAATCAGATTCGGTTTCTGTGCATAGTGCTCAACACGTTCTTCCACTGTGACATCACTGACTTCCCACTTGAGGTTACGTAGCATCGTTCCCTCTCGCAACTCCTTTTCCTCATCATCCAAAGCTGCTGTAATAATGCCACCACCGGCAATTTCATAATCATCCACAATGACAAAACGGCTTGTACCGGCAATATCACTCACCAAATCAAAGGCAATCGGCTTATCTGTGCGCAAAATACATTCTGCCACTTCATTTCTGCCGACTGCATTTTTTTCTTCGGTGGAGGACAGGTTGGAAGAATTGATGACACCTTTCACACACTCCAGTTCCATCTTTACTTTCTCAGCACCGATTTTTAAGTAATATACTTTCCCCGGCACAAGATCCTTCTTGCCAAGCCAGAATATATTGGCGGCAATGCGGGAGCCGGTCTGAGGAGCTTTCTCCCCGGCAATACTCATCAACTCGCCGCGGGTAATGTAAATCTGCTCCACCATGGTAAAACCAATGGCCATGGCAGGTTTCCCTTCTTCAATAGGATCTGCATTAAACACCTCAATGTTTTTAATGTGGCTTCTTTTACCCGAAGGATAAAAAATCACTTCCTGTCCGGCGCGAATCGTACCGGTCTCAATGGTTCCGGCAATGATGCGGCGGTCGTCTCCATTCCGTGTGAATTTGTACACATCCTGCACCGGCATGCGGAACGGCTGTTTATCTTTATCTTCTTCACACTCAAAAGCATCCAGTACCTCCAGCACACACATGCCGTCATACCATGGCATCTTGTCGCTTTTCTTCACGATATTTTCTCCCATAAAGGAACTTACAGGGAGTACGAATTTGGGTGTTATATTAATTTTTTTCAAAAATTCCAGATATTCTTCTTTTACGCTTTCAAAAACTTCTTGGTCATAGTCCACCAAATCCATCTTGTTAATAACGACAGCAATCTGATGAATCCCAAGCATAGAAAGCATATAGGCATGACGGCGGGAATTTTCCTGCACACCTTCCTTGGCATCAATCATCAGAAGGGCGGCCTCTGCACGAGAGGCACCGGTAATCATATTTTTCAAAAATTCAATGTGCCCGGGTGCGTCCAGAATAATGTAGTCACGCTTGTCTGTCTTGAAAAAGCAACGGGCGGTATCAATAGTAATTCCCTGGGACTGCTCATCCTTCAGGGCATCTAACAAAAATGCATACTCAAAGGGTTTGGAATTGCGACGGCAGGTTTCTTTGACCTGCTCCAGCTTTCCTTCCGGAAGAGAGTCAGTATCTGCCAAAAGGCGCCCCATCAACGTGGATTTCCCATGATCTACATGACCCACAATGACAATGTTCATATCTTCTTTTTTCATGTCTGCGCACCTCCTACATATATCCACTGCGTCGCAGTTCTTCCAGACCACCGCCGCCTTCTTTATCCTGGGCACGGCCGGAACGCTCTGCAATATTGGCAAATTTACCGGTCTTCAACTCTTCAATGACTTCATGGACATTTTTCGCGGTGGACTCCACCGGTGTCGTGCATGGTCCACATCCCAGAGAACGGTAACGGGTCCCATTTCCCTGATCAAAATACAGTGGTACCACCGGGATATTTTCCCGTTCAATGTATTCCCAGACATCCAACTCCGTCCAGTCTAACAGCGGATGCACGCGCACATGGGTACCCGGTGCCCAGTCCGTCTTGTACTGATTCCAGAACTCCGGCGGCTGGTCCCCCACATCCCAGTCATTATTCTTATCACGAGGTGAGAAATAGCGCTCTTTGGAACGGCTTCCTTCTTCGTCGGCACGGGCACCCACGATAACGCCGGTATATGGCTCGCAGTTGGTATCCTTTTCATAGATTCCTTTGCTATGGTTAAAACGATATCTCGGCCAGTTGGCATTCAGAGTGTTGGTCAGTGCCTCCGTCTTGAGTTTCATACAGCAGTCAATGTGCGAAACATTACCATCCGGGAAAGTCTCTTTTTTCTCCAGCGCCTCTGTGTTCTCCCCATAAATCATGTCCAGATTCCATTCTGCAGCCAATCGGTCACGATATTCAATCATTTCCGGAATCTTATGGTGAGTATCAATATGCACCAATGGAATCGGCACATGGCCAAAAAAGGCTTTCCGGGCCAGCCAAAGCAGCACCGTGGAATCTTTCCCAATTGACCACAGCATACAGAGATTTCCCAGTTCACTATACGCTTCTCTTAAGATGTGTACACTTTTGTACTCCAGCATATCCAAATGATCCATCTGTCTCTCTCCTTATCTGTATTTTCCATTATTTTATACATTTTGCGGGGATTCTATCATACTTTTTTGGCATAAATTTGGCAAAGTTATTTCCAATGTTTTTTGTCTTTTTTGCCTTCTCGCTTCACTACATTTTTAATATAGGAAAATGTTTCCTTCTCTCCTTTGTCCCGGAGCATAATGAGCAGTTCCTCCAGTTTCCGTGATGTCTCGGGATGCATCCACCGGCGTTTCCGTCCCTTATCAAAGTAGAGATAGGGCTTTTCCTCATCATATTCTTTTCCATAATAAATTTTACTTGCTGCCACACGGTCGCAAAACATCTCAATGAGATATTTCGTGGGCATCTCCACCGGTTCTTTGCGATTCAATTCCGTATTATAGTCCACCCAGTATTCAAAATGGTGCTTATTACGTCCCTGATGGTGCAGCCATGCCCGGGAAAATCCATAAACTTCCCTCTCTTTCTCGTTTGGGCTCTGATCTCCCCTGTAGTTTTTGGCCCCCGGAATAAATTCCGTCGGACTATATTTAGACAAATCATGGCGCAGTCCCTGCCAGCCAATACCTGCCTGAAAGCAATGTTTGATAACCTTGTGACGATGTCTGGTAATCGTCGAAAAATGTTTCCAGATATGCATTTTTTCGCCTGTTCCTTTCTGTTTTCTATATCCCCATGATATTGCAGACCAGCAGCGACAATACAAGTGACACAATAATACGTGGAAGATTCTTCGTTTTCCTATGATACAGTATCAGATTGATTACATACAAAATTCCGATTAGAAGCAATACCGTAAACCATGGAAGTTCCGGATTGGCATTCATGGCAATACCGGACTGAATTAGTCCTGTCATCACCGTAAGCAACAGACCGGAAACGACAACGCGGATTGTCTTTTTTATCACAACAAAAACATCCACACACTCCAGCCAGTCATATAAATGATAAATAATGTAAAAAATGCCACAGGAAGCCGACACGCTACAGGCAAATCCAGCCACCGCCAGACTAATGCCGCCCGCCACACTTCCTGTTATTGATACACCATAGACATATCCAATCCCCGATAATGTTTTGCAGAGAATGGAGCCGGGCAGTACATTTACCACCAGTACCAGATGATTATAAAATTCATTGGTTCCAATATAATCGGGCACAAAGAGTCCGTCCGCAATGGTCAGATAAGCATCCCCGCCTCCAAAGGAGAGCAGCGATGAGGCCAGTCCATGCATGTCAAATACAATTGCTTTTCCTGACACAAGAAAATACGCCGGAACAGATAACAAAAGCAGTAGTACCAGCCAAATTCCGGTTCGTTTAAAAAGTGGCTTTAGTCCAATGCGTTGTATTTTTTTCTCCTTTTTATCCCCGCTTTTCCGGAATGTTCCAACAACAATACTTCCAGCCAACGTCAGTAAAAGAATTTGTATCGTAGACATTTGGGGAATAGAAACCCCTACATGAAATATCTTCAGCAGATTGCGTCCACCAGTCGCCAGGAAAACCCCTGCAATAATACACCAGAGAAAGACTCTGAATCGTGACTTTTGATAGCTTCTGACAGTGTCCAGAATGTACTCTGTCAAAAGGCACATAATAAAGGCAGTGACACCAATGGATGCATATTGAATCTGTTCCATGATACCACTGTCCAAAATTCCAAGAATCGACATCAAAAGCACAGTAAACAAGGCGCCCGGTAGTGCCATCACAACACCACCTGCCACCATTCCTCGAATACCGCAGGCCTGCAACCCAACCCCGGAAGCCAGTTCCACCGGAAGTGCCCCGGGAGTCAGCGTTGCCGCAATAATATCTTTATCAAATTCTTCCTTCTGAACCAGGTTCTTTTCCTTTACCACTTCCTGTTCCAAAACAGGAATCAGTGCATTGCCCCCACCAAAACCAATTACTCCTACTTTTAACATGGAAAATAGGAATGACCGCATTTTGCTCATAGGTACCTCCATCGTATATTTTCAAATTACCAAAACCACTTGTCAAAAGTATGTCTGTCTCTCCATGTGCATATAATACAGCAAGAGAATAAAGGAGCCTATGTGTTGGAACAACTTGTACATATCAACCAATTCCTGTGGAATGGTCCTATCCTGATCCTACTTTTGGGAATTCACGTATATTATACAGTACATCTGAGACTGGTGCAACGAAAAATCGGCCGCGGTATTCGGCTTTCTCTGGGAGAAAATGAAAGTGTAGAAAAGGGCTTTGGACGGTTTGGCTCTCTTGCCACGACGCTGGCTGCCACCTTGGGAACCGGCAATATCGTCGGTGTCTCCACGGCAGTTTATCTGGGTGGCCCCGGTGCCGTATTCTGGTGCTGGCTTACCGGCATTTTGGGCATGGCCACCACCTATGCCGAAACCTGGCTGTGCCACCGCCTGCGCTGGCAGAAACATGGCGGTCCCATGTATATTCTGGAACATATTTTGCATCGGCGCACACTGGCTGTCCTCTACAGTGTGGCACTGTGCCTGTCCGCCCTTTTCATCGGATGTACCACTCAGACCAATGCCATCGCAGAGACTTGTCATCAGGTTTTCAGCCTCCCGACCGTTCTCAGTGCCATCGTCATCGCTTTTCTAGTCGGACTAATCCTCATGCAGGGACAGCAGTGGATTGAAAAATTTTCCATTGCCATCGTTCCCACTATGGCAATCTTTTTTTTCGGTGGCTGTACACTATACCTGATTTTACATGCCCATTATCTTCTTCCCTCAATAAAAGAGATTTTTTCATCTGCTTTTGGTCCATCCTCCATCGGAGGAGGACTTGCCGGATTCACCATGGGGAAAGCCGTTCGCTATGGGGTAGCACGAGGACTTTTTACCAACGAGTCCGGTCTTGGAACTGCCGGTCTCATTGCCGGCCATTCGGCAGAAGATACCTCTGAAAAACAGGCTCTCATTTCCATGAGTGCCACCTTCTGGGACACCGTAGTCCTCTGTGCCATTACCGGCATTGTCCTCGTTGCCTACCAGCTGGAATACCCATCCGAATGGCCCTTGCTTTCTGCCGGTTCATTAACAACAGCTGCTTTTGGCAAACTGCCCTTTTGGGGTGATGAAATACTGGCCGTGGCCATACTGTGCTTTGCGCTGGCAACTCTTGTGGGTTGGAGCTATCTTGGGCGACAGGGGTTCGATTATCTGTTCTGCGAAAAAAAACAACGGATTTACCAGACAATCTATATTACCATGATTTTTATTGGTGGTGTCATGCCGCTGAATCTTGTGTGGGAAATGACAGATTTCATCAACCTCTTTCTCCTGCTTCCCACTGTATACCTTTTGATACGCTGCCGCTCTTTTTTTGAAAAGTGAGGAAAATTTATAGAAAAAACATACTTTTTACATATTTTTGTTTATAATGATGATAGGGGTACAATACCTTTTGCCCCGCCATCATAATGTACAAAGGAGGCTGTCTATGCCAAATCGGATTACCTCATGGCTGAAAAGCTATATAACACAATATAAAATTGACTTCATGAGCCTCAACCGGCTCCGCCAGAACCAGACGGTTTCCAGCACGATTCCCGTGAACATTTCCCATGCGGAAAAAACCCGTATGGCCGAAAATCTGCTCTGGATACGAAGCCATGATACCTCAGTGACCTTTGACTCGATGGAACTGGTGCGCAATCCTTACGGTATTACACCGTTGACTGCTCTTGCCATTTTCCACAGCGACATCCCCTGCCGTCTTTCTTATACGGTAGAGTGCGAATCCGCTGTGCCCTGGCATTTTGATTCCAAGACCTATGGAACCAATCACGCCGCTCCGATTCTTGGTCTGTGTCCGGATGCTGACAACACTATAACGCTCCGGCTTTACCGGGAGGATGGCAGTGAACTTGCCAGCCGGCAGATTCTTCTTCACACGGATGCGTTGCCGGAAGATGAAAACTTCCCGGTATGGAAAGATGAGAATGGCACCGTGCGCTACTGCCTTGCCATTCCCGCATGCGATGGCAAGATTATCCCGTTATCAGACGGACATTTCCTGTTGGTTCATGATAAGCTCCGCACACGCACCGAGTCAAAACCTCTGCCCACCCATATGCATGAGATTGATTTGCTGGGACGCTGCTACCGCACCTGCTATGTGGGCGACGGCATCCTCCATGCTTACGGTGAGGTATCCGACGAGAACCACAATTTTCTGGTAGCCGCTTTGGATTCCAAAAAGAGAGAACCCATTCTTCTTGAACTTGACCGGAATACCGGCGCCATTGTCCGTGTTGCGTCTCACTGGGAGCCGGATATGGAAACGGCTGCGGTTTCTCTCAATCAGGAACTATTAAATTCCATTGCCATGGACTCTCCGGAGGCATTTACACGAGCCGGAGAAATGCTGGACCAGATTGAATACCCTGCCACGGGATGGCTGCGTCCTCCTGTTTTTTACAAGGCGGCTTCGATAGAAACCTCTTCTGCTGTCGACCTCGACTATATGAAGGAAACTTATGGCATTTCTTTCCGCATTGTAGGCGACAGTCTCATGGTAGACACCATTGGGGACCAGATTCAGGAAATTGTATTCAGCCGTCCTGAGCGAATTTACCAGCTGGATTTGACCAACCCTCCTGCAATCGATGACCAATACGAAAAATACCGCTACACATTTGCCGTTCCTTTTACAGAAATGTATAGCGGTACCTATTCCGTTGTCATTCGCTTCCGCGATGGCGGACAGGAAGTGTTGAAAGACACCCTGACTCTCTCCCGGAGACGGAGCTAATCGGTCACCTCATAGAGATAACTGTTCCCTTTTTTTCCAATCCGTTCTACCACCCCAAGGTAATGAAGCACATTCAAGGCCGTCTGCGCACGGTTCACTGTGAGCTTCGTTGCCTTTGCATACTCTTTGGAGGTAAATTCCTCCAGCTCCGGTGGTATGAGCATCCGGTAATCTTCCGGGCAGTCAATAAGATATTCCTCCACCAGTTCAACCGGAATCCTGTCATGCCGGCAGGAACCTTTCTTGCGGTCGGCACTCCACCCATTCAAAAGACGGGATTCCTCCATGTCAATGAGCAAAATCCGGATGGACAGATTCGGGTCTTTTAAAAACATTTTAATCTTGTACAATTCCCGGAACACCGCCTGGGGTGTTCCTTTTTTTGGTGATTTACGGCGCTCCGTCACCTCTCCGGTCTCCTCGTCAATCCAGCGCAGCCACTTCGTCGCCGGTACCGGATAGACAATGGTCACCGGATACAGTGGCAGAAAGGTCTTTAACTTTCCTCTCATAGTGTTAAAGTTCGCCGTCTGAATCTCATAGATGTGACCGTCACGATATACATCCGCCACATACCCTTCCAGCGGTACTTCATGATAATCTTCATCCGGTTCCACATAATTTTTCACCACAGCATGCAGCGTCTTCTCGCCCAATGTACCGATGCCGTGTTCCTCATGCTCTCTGCCGAGGATACGGGCCGCCGCCTGATTAAAGGTTATCCTGTCCATAGTAGGCATTGGCTCCGTGCTTGCGGAAATAATGCTTGTCTAACAAATACTGAGGGGCACGGCTCACCCGTGGATTCAGCGTCAGCGTATGATGCGCCATCTCTGCCACCTTGTCCAGTACAACGGCATTGTATACCGCATTGGCCGGGCTGGTCCCCCAGGCAAATGGTCCGTGGTTCTTCACAACAATACCCGGTACCTCCAGCGGATCTTTGTCTCCGATGGTCTCAATAATGACAACACCGGTATTTCTCTCATAATCCAGATTAATCTCCTCCGCCGTGAGATCTCTCGTGCATGGGATATCACCGTAGAAATAATCGGCATGGGTGGTTCCCAGCGCCGGAATCGGCATCCCTGCCTGGGCAAACGTTACTGCCCAAGTGGAGTGGGTATGTACGACACCTGCCAACGACGGATACGCTTTGTACAGTTCGATGTGGGTAGCTGTATCCGAAGATGGGCGGTATTTTCCTTCGATGACATTCTGGTCAAAATCCACCACTACCATATCATCCGGCGTCAACTCATCATACTCCACACCACTTGGTTTGATGACAACGTAGTTGTTCTCACGGTCAATGCCGCTGACATTTCCCCATGTGTAAATAACAAGTCCTTTTTCCTGAAGCTCCATGTTGGCTTCATATACTTCTTTTTTTAATTGTTCTAACATTGCTCTGACCTCCATTCGAAAATTGGACCTTTATTATACCATGCAAGAGGGGTTGCGTCAATTTCCCACAGCTTGAGTTTCCGCATTTTCATACACAACACCCATGTTTGTTGATATAAGTTATCAACAACTCTGATTTGTGGCGGGGGAACGGACTAAATGGTTTGTTCTTTTCTGGGAACCGTAAAATATACTGGTGTTCCATCGAGGATTACGGTCTATATTCTGAGTATGGGCATACGACACGTAATTGTTAACAGAATCTCTGGAGGATGACGGACTAAATAAGATATTTCTGCAATTTTGGGGGTAAAGGTGTGTCGGAGGATTCCCTGTTTTACGGTTCAATTTGGCTTGTGGCGTTGTATAGACCGTTAGGCTTTGCTGAGACTGGGGGGATTGTTACCGCCGAGATTTTTCGTTTCCTTGAATAGTCCGTAATTGATTAGACAGCGTGCTGATTTTACGGGTCTACGAGGAGAAAGGTTACCTGTGCCCGTAAAATTGGTCTTCCTCACCAATTACTGGCTCCATTGCACAAAGTGTATACTTCTTACTATGGACATCCATCCCGATTTTTATTATTCTATACATAGTGGCCTCCTTTTGTATGTGGTAATCCTTGTTACCATTTGTTCTTATCAAACTTTAGTATACAAGTAAATCCACGTTACTGCAAATGCGAGGTCACTTCTTATTATCTCAAGGCAATCTTTTGTTTGTGTCAACTGTTCGCTGGCATTTTTTCTTTATCTTATAAACGCATCCCTTTTTATTGAATTGCTGGAATACTAAAAGGATTGGAACAATTATTTGATACAATTACTCTGGTATTTTTCACATTATAACGAGTAAAGACTTTTTTTTGGGATATAATAATTCCCAAAAGCAATGAGGTGAGATTTTTGAATAAGCGATTGAAAAAGCAGGCATCGAATTTTCTGAAATGTGGGTTAATGGGTTGGGGGCTGGAGTGTTTCTGGACCGGCTGCGGCTCTCTCTGTGCCGGAAAAGATCGAAAAATGCACTGTGAAACTTCTCTCTGGATGTTTCCAATCTACGGTATGGCTTCCGTTTTGACACCACTTTGCCATGCCATGGAGGGAAAGAATGTGATGCTCCGTGGGTCTGTCTATACCACCTGCATTTTTTTGGCAGAATATAGTACGGGTACATGGCTGAAAAAGAAAAACTGCTGTCCTTGGGACTATAGCGATGCCAAATCAAATTACAAAGGTATTGTCCGTTTCGACTATGCTCCTCTATGGTTTCTGGTAGGACTCATGTACGAGAAAATACTTCTGAAAGAGTAAAAAATGTGCACCTTGCGGTGCACATTTTATATTTTTTTCTTACAAATATCGGCAAGACAACATTTTTCACAATAAGCCTTTCTCGCCGTGCAGACTTCTCTGCCATGATACACAAGGCGGTGGCAGAAATCGCTACCCTTCTCGCCGGGAATAATTTTCCACAGTGCCATCTCCACCTTTTTGGGGTCTTTGATTCCATCCACCAACCCCATCCGGTTCACAAGGCGAATGCAGTGGGTATCCGTAACAATCGCCGGCTTCCCGAATACATCTCCCATAATAAGATTGGCACTTTTTCGGCCCACTCCCGGCAGTTTCATGAGTTCGTCGAAATCATCCGGCACACGGCCATCATATTCCTCCACCAACATCGTCATGCACTTGTGGATATCCCGTGCCTTGCTGTGTCCCAGTCCACATGGTTTCACAATGGCTTCAATATCTTCCACAGAAGCTGCCGCCAATGCCTGGGGAGAAGGATATTTATCATACAAATCCTTCACGACCACATTCACTCTGGCATCCGTGCACTGAGCCGCCAGTCGGACACTGACAAGCAATTTCCACGCCTCATCATAATCCAACGTACAATCCGCCAACGGGTACTCTTCAGACAGCCGTTCAATAATTTGCTCCGCTCTCTGTTTCTTCGTCATATCGGTATCTCCTTCACGAAATAGTCAATGTATTCCCAGATTTCATCTTTCCCCTCTTTGGTCACGGACGAAAAAGGTATCACCGGCGTATCACCGGATAGCCCCAGTTTCTTCCGAATAACAGAGATGTTTTTATTCCGTGCACTCTTTTTGATTTTGTCCGCCTTTGTTGCAATGATTAACGGATTAAATCCTTTTCGGTACAGCATTTCATAAGTTTCCACATCTTTCGCCGTTGGCTCATGCCGGATGTCAATCAGAAGAAAAACCACCCGCAAAGCCTCCGATGTGTCCAGATAACGGTCAATCATTTTCTTCCACTTTGCCTGTGTTTCTTTGGATATCTTGGCATAGCCATACCCGGGTAAATCCACCATATAACAGACGTCATTCACATTGTAGTAGTTGATGGTCTGGGTCTTACCCGGCTGGGACGAAATCCTCGCCATGGATTTACGGTTCCACAAGGCGTTCAGCAGGGAAGATTTCCCCACATTGGAACGCCCCCAGAACGCCATCTCGATTTTGTCATGCTGGGGCAGTGTGCTTGTAATGCCACAGACCGTCTCCAGTTCCAGTGATTTTATCGTCATGGCTTCCTCCATTCACCTGTCTTCCGGCTAGTTCGCCAGCGCTTCTTTCAAAACATCTTCTATCTTTCCTGCATAAACAATGGTCATGCCTTCCGTGATTTCTGTCTCCAGTTCTTCCACATCCGGCTTGTTCTCTCTCGGAACAATAACCTTCTTCATTCCTGCCAACTGTGCCGCCAACAGTTTTTCCTTGAGACCACCAATGGGCAGAACACGCCCACGAAGTGTAATTTCCCCCGTCATTGCCACTTTGGCATCTGCCTTTTTGCCGGTCACGGCGGAATAGAGAGCCGTCGTCATGGTGACACCCGCCGATGGACCATCCTTCGGCACGGCCCCTTCCGGCACATGAAGATGAAAATCATGCTCCTTGAAAAAATCTTCCTCTTTAGGAAGCAGGGCACGCACCAGACTCAGGGCAATCCGGGCAGATTCTTTCATCACATCTCCCAGCTGTCCCGTCAGTATCAATTCACCTTCACCCGGCATGGTGTTGACCTCAATCTCCAGCGTATCGCCGCCAACTTCCGTCCAGGCAAGTCCACGGACAATACCAACCTCGTCCTTCTTTTCCGCTTCATGAACACGGTATTTTTTCTTTCCGAGAAAATCTCCTATATTGCGAGTGTTGACACGGATGGTGCCCTCCTCACCCGCCAATATTCTTTTCGCACACTTGCGGCAAATCTTTCCAATCTGCCGTTCCAGTTCACGCACGCCGGCTTCCTTCGTATAGTAGGAAATAATGGAATGAAGTCCGGCATCATTAATCTGCACGTTTTTCTTTGTCAGACCATTTTTTTCAAGCTGCTTTGGTATCAGATAATCTTTTCCAATATGAAACCGCTCATTCTCTGTGTAGCCGGCGATGGAAACCATTTCCATACGGTCTAGCAGCGGCCTTGGTATCGTATCGGTGGAATTGGCAGTACAGATAAACAACACCTCCGACAAATCCACCGGCAGTTCCACATAATGATCCACAAAATTTTTATTCTGCTCCGGATCCAGTACTTCCAACAAGGCAGAGGCACAGTCACCTTTATAATCACTGCCCACCTTGTCAATCTCGTCCAACAGTATCAGTGGATTTTTCACCTTTGCCTTTTTCAGCCCCTCGACGAAACGTCCAGGCAACGATCCTACATAGGTTCTTCGGTGTCCGCGGATTTCCGCCTCATCCCGAACTCCTCCCAGACAAATCCGAATATACTCTTTATCCAGCGCTCTTGCCACGGAACGGGCAATGGATGTCTTGCCGGTACCCGGCGGTCCCACGAGACAAAGAATCGGGCTCTCTCCCTTTTTCGTCAGACAGCGGACAGCCAAGAACTCCAATATCCTTTCCTTCACTTTCTCCAAACCATAATGGTCTTCATCCAGAATTTCCTCCGCACAGACAATATCATTGCGGTCAATGGAGGCCTTGTTCCAAGGGAGGGCAAGAAGGTTCTCAATATAGGTCCGCTCCACGATGTGTTCCGACGAACTGGTCGGAATTGCTTCCAGACGTTCAATTTCTTCTGCAATACGCTGATAAACATCATCGTTGCATTCCAGCTGTTCCAATTGCTGTTTATATTTTTCCCGATAATCCTCCGAGTCGTCACCCAGTTCCGTCCGGATTACCTTCATCTGCTCACGGAGAAAATATTCCTTCTGATTCTTATCAACCTCTTCTTTTACTTTACGTCGGTATCCCTCACGGATGCGGGAAATATTGACTTCCTGCAGGAGTACACCGGATACCATTTCGTATCGTTGCCGCAAATCCAGACACTCCAAAACTTCCTGTCGCTTAAGATAGCCCATGTTGACATGCATGGCAATCAAATCCAGCAGGTCACCAAGCTCTTTCATGTTCCGAATCTTGTCCAGAGCACTGCGACTCGCTCTTGGATTTTCATTGAGGAAAATCGTGTAAGCTTCTTTGATATTACGGCACATGGCCTCTATTTCCATCTCATCGATCCAGTTTTCCTCTTCGCCCCACTCATAGGGTGCCACATCTCCCACGAGAAATGGCTTTGTCTGGTTTAAGCTGAGAAGACTGCCCCGCTCCTTCGTGGAAATCATCACGCGCAGCACATCTTCTTTTACTTTAACTTCTTGTTTTATTTTAGCAATTACACCGATTTCAAACAGGTCATAGAAAGACGGTGATTCCACGGCCTCATCACGCTGCAGGGTAAGGAAAATCGTTCCATCTGCTGCCATGGCTTCCTCAATTGCCCTCTTGGTAATTTCCCTGCTAATATCTAAATGAACCAGCATACCTGGCAGTACCGTCATACCACGCATAGCAAGAATCGGCATGGTTTTCATTTGCTGTTCACTCATAAGCTCTCCTGTCTTCGTGCCCCTTTCAGGCACTTTCACTTTCCTCAGTCTCTTTTTCCGGCTTCTTTTCTTCAATCACCGGCACTTCTTTGCCTGCTGCCAAAAGTTTCGGTTCGCCGTCACCGGTAATGGTTTCTTTGGTTATGATACACTCCGTAACATCCTCTCTGGAGGGCAGCTCGTACATATAATCCATCATGCTGGTCTCCAAAATTGCACGAAGTCCTCGGGCACCTGTTTTTCTTTCATTGGAAAGTCTTGCCACCTCCGTAATTGCCTCATCCTCAAAGGACAATTTGACACCATCCAGAGCAAGCAGTTTCTGATACTGCTTGGTAATGGCATTTTTCGGTTTGGTGAGAATTTCCTTCAGTGCCTCTTCATCCAGAAGATCCAGAGCAACTGTCACCGGCACTCGGCCGATAAACTCCGGAATTAAACCAAATTTCACAAAATCCTGTGGCAGCGCCTGCTTAAACAATTCTCCCACATTCTGTTTGGTAGAATCAGCTATATCCGCATTGAATCCAATGGACTTTTTATCAATTCGGGAACTGATAATCTTGTCAAGGCCATCAAAAGCCCCTCCACAGATAAAGAGAATATCGCTGGTGTTGATGTGGAAAAACTCCTGTTGCGGATGTTTTCTACCGCCCTGCGGAGGTACGCTGGCTTCCGTCCCCTCCAAAATCTTCAGAAGTGCCTGCTGTACACCTTCTCCGGACACATCACGGGTAATAGACACATTTTCGGCCTTCTTGGTAATTTTATCAATTTCATCCAGATAAATAATTCCGTGCTCGGCGCGCTTAATATCATAATCTGCCGCCTGAATAATTTTCAGAAGAATGTTTTCCACATCCTCACCCACATAGCCGGCTTCTGTCAGCGTTGTCGCATCGGCAATGGCAAATGGCACATTGAGAATCTTTGCCAGTGTCTGCGCCAGATATGTTTTACCGGAACCGGTCGGCCCCACCATAAGG
>JALENH010000058.1 GCA_022767895.1 Eubacterium sp. | reverse complement strand
GATGACAATGACGAGGTAATGGCGGTGAAGCACCGGGATTATGACGTATACGGCCTTCAGTTTCATCCGGAATCCATTCTGACACCGGAAGGCATGACTATGATAGAAAATTTTTTGAAAATAAAATATTAAATAAAAAGGAGTGAAGGAACATGATACAGGAAGCGTTACACAAGGTGATTAACAAGCAAAATTTGACATACGACGAGACATTACAGACCATGAGAGAAATCATGACAGGAGCAGTGACGCAGATACAGATGGCCGCTTTCCTTACAGCCCTTCGGATGAAGGGAGAGACAATCACGGAAGTGACTGCCTGTGCAGAGGGAATGCGCAGTGTGGGAACCCATTTGCAGCCTGCCGGTGAAGTACTGGAGATAGTAGGAACCGGTGGAGATGAAGTTGGGACATTCAACATTTCTACCACATCTGCCTTTGTTATTGCAGCAGCGGGAATTCCAGTGGCGAAACATGGCAACCGCAGTGTGTCCAGTAAAAGCGGTGCTGCAGATGTGTTAGAGGAGCTTGGTGTCAATCTCATGTTGGAGCCGGAGCAAGCCGAGAAGGTTCTTGCCGATACGGATATGGTTTTCCTTTTTGCCCAGAAGTATCACACCGCCATGAAAAATGTGGGGCCGGTGCGTAAGGACATGGGGGAGCGGACGATTTTCAATATTCTGGGACCTCTGACCAACCCTGCCAATGCGTCACGTCAGCTGCTTGGTGTTTATGATGAAGAACTGCTGGAGAAGCTGGCAGAGGTTCTTATGAATCTTGGCGTTACAAGAGGCATGGCTGTCTGCGGTAGCGACGGATTGGATGAGATTACCGTGACAGGGGCGACCCACTGCTGTGAAATTAAAGATGGTAAGTTAAATTCCTTTGAAATTACGCCGGAGCAGTTTGGGTTAAAAACTTATCCGCTTTCGGAACTTGTGGGCGGTGAGCCGAAAGACAATGCACAGATTACAAAAGATATTCTCTCCGGCAAAGAACAGGGAGCGAAAAGAGATGTGGTGCTTCTGAATGCCGGCGTGGGAATTTATCTTGGCAGAGATGATATTTCCATGGAAGATTCGGTGAAACTGGCGGCAGAGATTATCGATAGCGGCAAGGCCTATGAAAAATTGGAAGCATTTGTGAAAGCGACTCAGGCATAGAGCCGGAAAGGAACGGACAATGATACTGGATGAAATTGCAGCAAAGACCAAAATCCGGGTAGAAAAGGCGAAGAAAAAGGTGTCTGCGGAGCAGATGAAGAAGATTGCGGAATCTCAGAATCCGGACACGGGATTTCCTTTTGAAAAGGCACTGGCGAAACCGGGTGTGTCCTTTATTTGCGAGGTGAAAAAAGCATCGCCTTCAAAAGGCATTATTGCAGAAGAATTTGACTATCTGGCAATCGCCGGTGAATATGAAAGGGCGGGGGCAGATGCCATATCCGTGTTGACGGAGCCGGATTATTTTCTGGGGGATATTGAGTATCTCAGAGAAATTCACAGGCAGGTGGGCATTCCACTACTCCGCAAGGATTTTGTGATTGATGAGTATATGATTTATGAGGCAAAAGCGGCAGGAGCCAGTGTGGTATTATTGATTTGTGCCCTGTTGGAAGAGAATGTCATTCGGGATTATATCCGCATTTGCGATTCGCTGGGACTTTCTGCACTGGTGGAAGCCCATGATGAGAAAGAAATCCAGAAAGCAGTCCGCGCCGGAGCCCGGATTATAGGTGTCAACAACCGTAACCTGAAAGATTTTACCGTAGATATCCATAATGGAATACGACTGCGAAAGTGTGTTCCGGAGAACATTCTTTTTGTGGCAGAGAGTGGAATCAAAACCAGAGAGGATATTATGGAGCTGGAAAAAGGGAATGTGAATGCGGTGCTGATTGGCGAAACCCTCATGAGAAGCGAGGATAAAAAAGCAATGTTAAATCAACTAAAAGGAGAATAAAAATGGCAAAGGGAAGATTTGGTGTCCATGGAGGACAGTATATACCGGAAACATTGATGAATGCCGTAATTGAGCTGGAGAAGGCGTACGAGCATTACAAAAAGGATCCGGCATTTGTGAAAGAATTTGAAGACTTGCTGCATGAATATGTAGGAAGACCTTCCGGACTTTATTATGCCGCCCATATGACGGAGGATTTAGGTGGGGCGAAGATTTATCTCAAGCGGGAAGATCTGAACCATACCGGATCCCACAAGTTGAACAATGCACTGGGCCAGGCACTTTTAGCAAAGAAGATGGGAAAGACAAGACTGATTGCAGAAACCGGTGCCGGACAGCATGGTGTGGCAACGGCTACGGTGGCCGCTTTACTCGGCATGGAGTGCGAGGTTTATATGGGTAAATTGGATACGGACAGACAGGCGCTGAATGTGTACCGTATGGAGCTTTTAGGGGCGAAAGTACATCCGGTAACCAGCGGAACCCAGACGCTGAAAGACGCAGTAAATGAAACACTTCGTGAGTGGACGAGACGGATTGAGGACACCCATTATGTCATCGGCTCGGTGATGGGACCGCATCCATTCCCTACCATCGTCCGGGATTTCCAGAGTGTCATTGGTCGTGAGATTAAAGAACAGCTGAAAGAAAAGGAAGGACGCCTGCCGGATGCGGTACTGGCTTGTGTTGGAGGCGGAAGCAATGCCATGGGAGCTTTCTATGACTTTATCCCGGACGAGTCAGTGAGACTCATTGGCTGCGAGGCGGCCGGAAGAGGTGTCAATACAGCAGAAACGGCAGCGACCATTGCCACGGGAACCATGGGTGTATTTCACGGAATGAAATCCTACTTCTGTCAGGATGAATATGGGCAGATTGCCCCGGTTTACTCCATTTCGGCCGGCCTCGACTATCCGGGAATCGGACCGGAGCACGCCAATCTGTATGATACCGGACGTGCTGAATATGTATCCATCACCGATGACGAAGCAGTAGAAGCCTTTGAATATTTGTCCCGCATCGAGGGAATCATCCCAGCGATTGAAAGTTCCCATGCTCTTGCCTATGCGCGCAAGCTGGCACCACAGATGGGAAAGGATCAGATTATCGTCGTGAATATTTCCGGACGGGGCGACAAAGATGTGGCAGCCATTGCCAGATACAGGGGGATTGAGATTTATGAATAGAATTGAAGAAGCATTTGCCAATAAAAAGGCGTTTATACCATTTGTGACAGCGGGGGATCCGACGTTAGATACGACGAGAGAGATTATTCTTGCCATGCAGGAGGCCGGAGCAGATCTGATTGAGATTGGGATTCCTTTTTCGGATCCGGTGGCTGAGGGACCAGTGATTCAGGAGGCTGACATCCGGGCTCTGTCCGGCGGAACCACGACAGATAAAATATTTGATATGGTGAAAGGGATCTCTGATGAGCTTCGTATACCTGTTGCCTTTATGACCTACATCAATCCCATTTACGTGTATGGTGTGGAGAAATTTGCCAAGAGAACCAAAGAATGTGGTGTGGCGGGAGTGATTGTGCCGGATGTTCCCTTTGAAGAAAGAGAAGAAATTCGGGAAACTTTTGCATCCTATGGACTCACGGTGATTTCCATGGTGGCACCGACCTCGGCGGAGCGGGTCAAAATGATTGCCAAAGAGGCGGAAGGTTTTCTGTACTGTGTTTCTTCCCTGGGAGTGACAGGAGTGCGCACCGAAATTAGTACGGATATCGCAGGCCTGATTGCCATGGTAAAAGAAGTAAAGGATATTCCGTGTGCCATCGGATTTGGTATCTCAACGCCGGAACAAGCAAAGAAAATGGCTGGTATCTCAGACGGGGCTATTGTGGGAAGTGCTATCGTGAAGATTATAGCAGAACATGGAGAGAACAGTGTGCCTTATGTAAGAGATTATGTGGCGTCCATGAAACAGGCCGTGCTGCAGGTGTGAATCGTAACAGGACACCAAAAAATCACTTTTCATCCTTGGAATAATGTGCTATACTTTATTGTAATGATTGATTTCCAAGGAGGATAAGACATTGAAGAAGAAATATATGGTAGCTGCATTGCTAGCTGTTATGACACTGATGTTGACTGGGTGTTCCGTAGAAAATATCCCGAGTTTTCAGGCTATGCTGTTTGGAGAACCGGAGATTGTGACTCTTCCCTATGATCCGGCAGATTATGTGACACTGGGTCAGTACAAGGACATTGTAGTAGAATCAAGCGTGGATGAGAGTGATATTCAGGATCAATTGGATCAACTGATTACAATGGGTGATGAAAAAGATGTGAAGAGTGATGAGAAAGTAGTAAAAAAGGGTCAGTTGATTAACTTTGATTATACCGGGAAAATTGGTGGTAAAGAGTTTGAAGGTGGAACCGCACAATCCCAGTTCCTGCGTGTCGGCTCCGGTAAAATGATTGATGGATTTGAGGATGCTTTGATAGGTATGAATGTCGGTGAAGAAAAAGATGCTAAACTGACATTCCCCAAAGAGTATTCGAATGCTGAATTGGCAGGTAAAGATGTTGTCTTCTCGTTGAAAGTAAATTACATTTACAAGGAAGCAGATGATGCCCTTGTAAAAAAACTGGATTCTTCTAACGGTACGAAGACAGTGAAAGAATTTAAGGAAAATGCAAAGAAGCAGTTAGAGAGTCAAAATGCTCAGAATAGTTTGTCAACGGCCATGAGCAAGATTTCACAGGATGCAAAGATAAAGGAAGTGCCAAAAGAGCTGATTGAAAACATAAAAAATATACAGGCGAAGTCATTGGAGAGTCAGGCGGCACAGTCAGGTACAGATGTGAATACACTGCTTTCGATGTATGGAATGACTGAGGATAGCTACTATGAAATGATTGCTAAAGAACGCCTTTTGGCAGAGGCGGTAGCCGAGGCTGAGGGATACCGGGTTACAAAGCAGGATTTTCAGGATAAGATGGATGAGATTACGAAGCAAAACAGTATAACGGAAGAGGAATACCGGAAGAATTTCAAAGAGGCAACAAGTGAGAAGGCTTCTCTTGAGGATTATGTGGTATATATGATGAAATATGACTTCTTCTATGATTTGGTGAACAGCACATTGAAGACAAAGTAAAAAAAGTTCGAATATTTAGAATTCCCTTTGCATAAAGTGTAGCAGTAAGGTAGATACGAGGGTGTCTCCACGAATGCAAGGGGGATTTTTTTATGGACAAATATAATGTGTACCAGGATATAAGCCGGCGTACGGGAGGCGAAATCTATCTGGGGGTCGTTGGACCGGTGCGCACAGGAAAATCAACGTTTATTAAGCGTTTTATGGAACTTGTGGTGATTCCGGAAATGACGGATGATCATGAAAAAGAACGTACCATTGATGAGCTACCCCAATCTGCGGATGGCAAAACAATTATGACAACAGAGCCTAAGTTTGTTCCAAAATCAGCCGCTACCATTCGTTTTCCTAATCAGGAGACGGGCAAGATTCGTTTGATTGATTGTGTGGGATATCTTGTTCCGGAAGCTGCCGGTGCTGCTGAAGGTGACAGACAGCGTATGGTGAAGACTCCATGGGCTGAAGAAGAGATGCCTTTTTCTAAAGCGGCCAGTGTGGGAACCAATAAGGTGATTCGCGAACATTCTAATCTGGGGATTGTTGTGACAACAGATGGGTCTTTTGGTGATATTCCGGGAGAGAATTTTGAGGGGGCACTACAAAAGACAGTGGAGGAATGTGAGAAGGCAGGGAAACCGTACATTTTACTTTTGAATACGCAAAATCCAAATTCCGAGGAAGTGGTAAAACGGAAGAAGCAGTTGGAAGAACAGTACGGGAAAGCGGTTGTTGCCGTAAATTGCAAAACAATGGGCAGAGAGGATGTGTTTATGATTATGGAGCAGCTGCTGGCAGATTTTCCGATTACGAGACTGAACTTTATTGTTCCCAAATGGGTAGAATTCCTGAAACCGGATAACTGGCTGAAGCAGGATTTGATTGGGAGATGTTTAGAAATCATTGGAAAGGTTCATGCAATGAAAGATATCCGGGATGAGAATGTGCGCATGGAAGCTCCTTATCTGAAAGAAGTCTATATTCGGGATAAGCAGCTGGAAAACGGGGTAGTAAATCTTGTTTTGGATTTTGAAGACAGTTATTATTATGAAATTCTCAGTGAGATGGTCGGTACAAATATCGAGGGTGAATACGATCTCATTGCTCTTTTGAAGGAATTGTCGGGAATGCGGAGCGAATATGAATCAATTGCCATGGCATGTAATCAGGTAAAAGGAAAAGGATATGGGATTGTACCTCCGGAGGAAAAGGAAATTCAGATTGCCGATCCGGAGCTCATCCGGCATGGCAACAAATATGGAGTAAAAATCAAAGCCAGTTGTCCATCCCTCCATGTGATTCAGGCCAATATTGAGACAGAGATTGCTCCGATTGTGGGAAGTGAGGAACAGGCACAGGATTTGATTGATTATATTAGCCAGAATGGTAAGGATAATCCGGATGGAATCTTTGATACCAATATATTTGGTAAAACCATTCGTCAACTGGTAGAGGAGGGAATCAATTCAAAAGTGAACCGCCTGACCGAAGAGAGTCAAGTGAAATTGCAGGATACCATTCAAAAGGTCGTGAATGACTCCAACGGTGGTCTGGTGTGCATCATTATCTGAGGACGTTCAAATTGACAATTGATAGGCTATATGCTATGCTTAAATAAAGAGTTCATTTATGAGATATATGATGCCTTGAGTGGGAAGAGGGGATACTTATGAGTAAACGCGAGATTGATTTGGAAATTCAAAAGAGAAATTATGATAAGGAGTTATTGTTGTGCAAAAAAGCAGGCGGCGATGTGGAAAGATATCGTCGCCTTTCTTTTGATGTTCTTCAGTTGGAACAGATACGAATGGGATTGGAAAGCGGAGTTAATGTAGAGATGTATCTGGATCCGCAAAAAAGCTGGCTTGAGATGGAGGAAATCCGGATTTCCATGGAAACCGGATTTGATATGAAGGAATACATAGAGCAGGGTTTTGACTGGATGCAGTGTAATGAAATCCGTGAGGGAATACAGAAGGGGCTGGATGTAAAATGGTATACGGATATCCATTATCTGGCACCTCAAATGAAAGAAATCCGTAAGGGAATGGAGAGAGGTGTGGACGTTGGACTCTATGCGAACTCCCAGTTTGACTGGTTCCAGATGAAAGAGATTCGGAAAGGCCTTGAACAAAAACTTGATGTGTCAGTATATGCAAAAACATCTTATAAACATACAACAATGCGTGCGATTCGAAAAGGTCTGACAGAGGAAATCGATTTGGTGAAATATGCAGAGCAGGGGTATACCGGAAAAATATTGCTCGAAATTGGCCGGGGTATCCGTATGAATCATGATATCAGTGAATATCTGGAAGAGGGATATGATGAGGAACAGCTCCGGGAAATTAACAATGCCCATGAGGCAGGCGTAAATTTGTTTCCCTATCTGCACAAAGAGTTTCATGGTGTGCAGCTGCAGGAGATTATTCTTGGACTCAAAGAAGGACTGGATGTATCTCAGTATGCGGACATTAGACTGAACTGGTTTCAGATGCGGGAGATTCGTTTCGGACTGGAGAGTCGAATCGATGTTTCTGCTTACGCAAACCCTTCTTTTTCTCAGAAGCAAATGGAAATGATTCGAAAGGGCCTGTTGGAGGGACTGGATGTTTCACGATATGCCAAGGTATATTATGAGCCGGAACAGATGGAGGAGATTATTCAGGATTTGGAGCGTGAGGGAGCGGAACTGACAGAAGAAATGGAAGAACTCCTTCGAAATACTATGGAAGAGGAACTTACGCCAGAGGAGGCGGAGCAGGAAGAAGAGTTTATGCCGGGAGATGAAAAGGACGACTTTGTTTTGGATTCCTGTGTTATGGTGTCGAAGGATAAAATGAAGGCAATTGTCAATTTTTCTAAGGTTAAGGATGTAATGAAAGAGGAGCTGGAGGCTCTTCAGGTGCAGGATGTGGTTAAACTTATAAAGCATCATGATGTAAAGCAGGGGATTTGCCGAGAACGAATTCATGCCATGCTAGAAGAAAAACGATATGGAGAAGATGTAGTGGTGGCGGAAGGAAAATCTGCTGTGGATGGAAACGATGGAGTGTTCAAATATTATTTCCGCAAGGAATTGAACCGACATCCCCGGGTGTTGGAAGATGGTTCTGTGGATTACAAAAGTATGGAACTATTTGAATCAGTGAAAAAGGAAGCACTGATTGCGGAATATCAGCCCGCAACGATGGGAGTGTTCGGTTACGATATTACCGGTCAGATTCTGGCTCCCCAGAGGGGAAAAGAACTTCCGCCGTTAAAGGGAACCGGTTTTATGATGACTGATGACAAAAAGAAGTATTATTCTCTTATGGACGGCATCATTGAGTTGGATGAAGAAGAGAATAGACTGGAGATTAAGAATTTATATACAGTGGCTGGTGATGTAGACGCCTCTGTGGGGAATATTGATTTTAACGGAGATGTCAATGTGATGGGAAATGTTCAGGCCGGCTTTACCATTATTGCCACTGGAAGCGTGGTGATTGACGGCCACTGTGAGAGTTGCCGGATTGAGGCAGGAAAGGATGTAATCATTCGGAAAGGATGTCAGGGAAAGACAACCGGACAAATTGTTGCCGGCGGAGAGATTATTGGCCAGTTTTTTGAATCAGCCACTTTGTGTGCAAAAAAGGATATTCAGGCAAGTTATCTTTTGAATTGCCAGTTGAAGACAGAGGGAGAATTGCGTGTTGAGGGACGGAAAGGCGTCATTATAGGAGGATATAGTTGTGCCAAAAAAGGTGTTTCCTGTTTTGGTATCGGAAATATTGCAGAAATCAAAACGATAGTAGAGGTAGGAATCGATAAGGAAGATATGGCTTCTTATCAGGAAGTGTTAAAAAGAATTGATAAAATTGATGCAGAGGTTTCTACCTGCGAGTCGGCATTGGACAAGCTTATGGAGCAGTCGGTGAGAGATGAGAAGGTTACTGCCATGGTGCAACGTTTAACGAAAGCAGTTTATACACAGAAGTCAAGGAAAAAGGAACTGCTAAAAGAGCGAGAACAGCAGATGGAAAAAATGACGAAACAAAAGGGGGCAAAAATTCGGGTATCCGGAAGAGTATTCCCTGGAACATTGTTGTACCTGAATGCAGACCCGTTTGTTGTGAGGGAAACATATAATAATGTAGATTTTGTGAAACAGGAAAATTCTATAGATACCATTAATCGATAGGGAGGTGAAGAAGATGGCAGAAGGAAAAGAAATGCTGCTTGAATATTTAATTTCCATGATAGAGAGCCGCGATTTTTTTGCTGAGCACCATTGTGAGAAAGTGCGTCGATTTACAGAAATCATGATGGATAAAGTACGTCGTTTCTGTCCGGAGTATAAGCTGACGGAGAAAGACTGTGACCAAATTGCCTTTGCAGCTACCATGCATGATTTGGGAAAGATAGCTGTGCCGGACCGTATTCTTCACAAACCGGGAAGACTGGATCATGATGAACAGGAGATTATGAAAAACCATACCCGGAAAGGAAGACAAATCTTTGAGCATATTGTGGCGAATATGAAACCGGAAGATGCAGAGTACGAACTTTTTGGCTACTGTGCTGAGGTTTGTATGTATCACCATGAAAGATTTGACGGGGGCGGATATCCGATGGGATTGGAAAAGAATAATATACCCATATCAGCTCAGGTAGTTGGACTGGTAGATGCCTATGATGCACTAATAAGTGAAAGAATCTACAAACCGGCTTATGGCAGAGAGGAAGCTTTTGAAATGATTATTGAAGGGGAATGTGGTATATTTAACCCCCGTCTGATTGAGTTGTTCTCTATGGTTAGAATGGAGTTAGAGGAGGTACAGGACGAAATTCTTGCAACGAAAGGTTGACAGAGTTCATAAATGTTGCTATAATTCTTAACAAATGTAACAATTTCGTAACAATTACAATATAATAAGAAGAAGGTATTGATATGAAAAACAATGGGAACAAAATATGTGCTCTGGTTTTGGCAGGAGTATTGGTATTCGGTGGTGTTTGTTCAATCAAGGCGGCAGTCGTTGCCTCGGAAGAACAGGTCGAGGGAGCCAATGTGCTTTTGGAGCAGTACTGCAGCAATGTAGCGAATGGCTCTGTACAGCAGCAGACATCAGAAGTCCTGGCTTCTGTTGAAGTAACACCGGCTCCGTCTGCTACTCCCCAGGCTGAACAGAAGGAAGAAGCGCAGGAGCAGCATGTGGAGTTGAATCTGAATTATAGCAGGCTTGGTGTGGCAAATAAGGTGGACACCTATTTGAATGTTCGCAAAAAGCCATCAGAAAAAGGAAAAATTGTGGGTAAGATGACAAAAAATGCTGGATGTCATATTTATTCCATTAAAAAAGGATGGGCTAAAATTGTATCCGGCAAGGTAAAAGGGTATGTGAAGGCATCTTATCTTACTACGGATGAAGAAGCAGAAGCTTTGGCGAAAAAAGTGGGACGCGAATGTGTAGAGATTCAGACAGATTCTCTGCGTGTCCGTGCATTGCCATCGACTACGGCACCGATTTATTCGGTTGTGTCAGAAGGAGAAGAATTCACCATCAAGGAAGGCGAACTTTCTCTGGATTATGTGAAAAAGATTGTAAAGAAGCAAAAGATTTCTAAAAAGGCTATTAAAAGAGCCGGAGGCTATGAGGGAATGGCAGAGTCTCTGAAAGATTTTATCTGTATTTATGTAGATGATGATTATGCGTTTGTGGCGAAAGAATTTGTAAAAGAACAGTATACGCTGAAAAGAGCCACCAAGGTTAGCACGGTGAAAGCCTCTGGTGGAGTGTCTTCCAGTCAGGCATCGATTGTTGAATATGCAAAGCAGTTCCTTGGAAACCGCTATGTATGGGGTGGCGCAAGTCTTACGAATGGTACAGACTGTTCCGGATTTACCATGAGCTTGTATGCCAAGTATGGTCATTCGCTTCCACATAGTGCAGCCGCGCAGGCTGGTTGTACCAGAAAGGTTTCATCTCCGAAACCAGGTGATTTATTCTTCTATAGTAATGGAAGCCGGATTAACCATGTGGCAATGTATATTGGCGGGGGTATGGTGATTCATGCCAGCAACCCGAGAGATGGTATCAAGATTAGTAATGCGTACTATCGTCATCCGGTGAAAATTGGTCGTGTTATGAATTAAAAAAAGAAATCATATAGAAAAATCCCATTTGATCTATCATTGTAGAATAGATTGGATGGGATTTTTTTTATGTGAGATATTATGCCGGGAATAGATTTATGAAAAACGACAATACTATGATAAACGAACCATTTAAGAATGGAGGTTGCCATGAATCGCAGATATATTGTAATATGCAGTTTCTTCTCGGCATTTCTTGTATTGTCGGTGTTGTGCTATGGAAGTTATCGGTATGCACAGAAACAGGAGAGAGACAAACAGATTCGTTTGGAATCAACAGAAACCGGTGGGAATAAGGAGCAAAAGGTTACGAGCCAGACTCGGTATATTGTAGAGAAATACGAGGAGGAGTCAGAGGAGCTTGTCAAAGAGGAAAGGACTGTTCCTCCGGAATATGCCGGATTAACCCGCAAAGAGCTGGAACATGAACTAGCCACAGAACTGGCTACGATGTCATGGGAAGAAGAAAAAGCCGGACTTGTGAAAATTTCACTGGAGTCTTTCTCTGAGGAACAAATTGTAATTAAGAAGGTTTATAATAAATCTGGTGAACAGGGATACATCTTGAAATTAAAAGACGGGGAAGTGGTCATTTATCGGAAGGATGAAGAAGAACCCTTTGAGAAAACCGGTTTAATGGAGGAATCATTGACAAAAGAAGACCGCAAACTTCTGATGGGGGGCTATGCTGTACGGACAGAAAAGGAACTCTATTCTGTTCTTGAAAACTTTTCCAGTTAAGGTATAATAAAAAGGATGAGTTTAGGCAGGACGGAGGAAATGATGAAAAAATATTGTGAGGTTGTTGTAGTGGGGGCAGGGGCTTCCGGACTTCTTTGTGGGAGTTTGTTGGCGAAACAAGGAATACCGGTAACTATATTGGAAAAAAATAATCGTGTTGGCAAGAAATTATCGGCAACCGGTAACGGCCGTTGTAATTTCACCAACATACATATGAACAGTGATTGCTATTACGGCAACCCGGCATGGATCAGAGAAGTGATAGGGCAGGTGAGTCCGGAAGAGGTGATTCGCCTGTTTATGAGTTATGGAATCTGGTATCGGCAGAAGGATGGTTATGTGTATCCGCATACGAATCAGGCCTCTACTGTGGTTGAGTTGCTTTCTCAAGCTTGTATCGAAAATGGAGTGGATTTCAAAGAAAATTGTTTGGTTAAGAATATTGAAGGAAGCGATGAACAATTTCTTGTTCACACAACGGAGGGGACCATTTTTTGCCGTTATTTGATTATTGCGACGGGTGGAAAGGCAGGAAAAGAGGCAGGTGGAGATGACAGTGGTTATCGGCTGGTGAAAAAACTGGGACATTCAGTAACTCCGATATATCCCGGGTTGACGGGGCTTGTGTGTAAAGGCAGATTTTGGCCGCAGGTAGCCGGTACAAGAGTGCAGGGATGTTTTTCTTTGGAAATTGAAGGGAAAAAAATACCGGGAGAAACAGGCGAGATTCAGATTGTCAAAAAAGGTGTTTCCGGGATACCGGTATTTCAACTGTGCCGGGTGGCGGCAGAAGCAATGGCACAGGGTAAAAAGGTACAGGGAGTGATTGACTTTATTCCCACAATGAAAAGTGAGGAAACGGTGGAGTGGATCCGATGTCATGGTTTAGAAGGATTATTGCCCCGGAAATGGCTGCCGGTTGTTGAGCAGACAGGAGACCCTGTTTCTTTTGTACGGGATTTTCATTTTCCGGTTCTGGATACATTCGGAATTGACAGGGCCCAGGTGACTGCCGGTGGAGTTTTTGTGCAGGAGGTTAATCCAACAACAATGGAATCCAGAATTTGCGAGTCTTTATTTTTGCTGGGAGAAATTCTGGATGTGGACGGCAAATGTGGCGGGTATAATCTTCATCTGGCATGGAGCACAGCAATGATTGCCGCCGGAGAGATTGCAGGAAGGATAAAGGAGAGTCAGTAGTTATGCTTCAACTATCGCAGTGCAGGCTTCCCTGGCAGGATGCCTCATTACAAAATTTGAAAAAGAAGACGGCAAAAACAGTAGGAATTTCTGTGGATGATTTGCAGAATTTTGAAATCATAAGAAGAAGTATAGATGCCAGGAAGAAACCGGAGATTGCAGTGAGTTATACAGTGCGCTTCTGCAGTCGTAAAGAGCGGGAAGTTTGGTATAAGAATAAGAAGAACAGGAATCTTTCACAGGTAAAGGCAGAGACTTCTCTTCAGGAACAAATTCGACCGGTCAAAACCTCCGAAAAGGTGGTTGTGGTAGGCGCCGGACCAGCGGGATTATTCTGTGCTTATTATCTCAGTCTTTGTGGGCTGCAGCCTGTCGTCATCGAGAGGGGAGCCACCATTGAGGAGCGGACCCGGGATGTGGAACGATTTTGGCAGAACGGTGAACTGAAACCGGATTCCAATGTATCGTTTGGAGAGGGCGGTGCGGGGACTTTCTCCGATGGAAAGCTGAACACAGGAGTGAAAGACCGGACTGGACGCAAACAGTTTGTATTAGAAAGTTTTGTGCAGTTTGGTGCGGGAGAAGAAATTCGGTATGATGCCAAACCTCATATTGGTACAGATGTGCTGCGGAAAGTAATCGTTGCTATGAGAGAGGAAATGCAGCGTCAGGGATGCGAGTTTCAGTTTCATACAAAGGTTACCGGCCTTTTGACAAAAAAAGGAAGGGTTTGTGGTGTCAGGGTAGAAAAGGATGGAAAAGAAAGTGTAATTGATTGCGACCGTGCTGTATTTGCCATTGGCCATAGTGCAAGAGATACCTTTGTGATGTTGCAGGAACAGGGGATTGCTCTTTCTCAGAAGGCGTTTGCCATGGGGGTTCGTGTGCAGCATCGGCAGGAGGATATAGACAGGGCACAATATGGTACTGTGGATTCCCGACTTCCAGCATCTCCCTATAAATTAACAGGAAAGGCAAAGGATGGACGAGGTGTATATTCCTTTTGCATGTGTCCGGGAGGTTATGTTGTCAATGCTTCTTCGGAAGAAGATGGACTTGTGGTGAATGGTATGAGTGACGCCGGGAGAAATTCCGGTTACGCCAACAGTGCCATTGTAGTTACGGTAGAACCCAATGACTTTGGTGGAACGGACAGTCTCGCTGGTATGGAATTTCAGCGAAAATACGAAAGAAAGGCCTATGAATTGTGCCAGGGCAAGATTCCGGTACAGCGTTTTGGTGATTTTTGCAAAAATGAAAAGACGGATTCCATTGGTCGTGTACAACCGTGTGTAAAGGGAAAATGGGATTTTGCAAATGTTCGTAAATCATTGCCAAAATTCATGGTTGATGGTATGATAGAAGGAATGGAGCAATTTGCAAATAGGATTCAAAATTTTGATGACCCGGATACGCTGATAATGGGACTGGAATCCCGCACATCGTCACCGGTCCGCATTGACAGGAATGAAGCTTTTGAAAGTATATCTCTTACGGGATTATATCCCTGTGGAGAAGGAGCTGGATATGCAGGCGGTATTATGTCAGCGGCAATGGATGGTTTGCGGGTAGCCATGAAAATACAGGAGAAATTAAACAGGCAGGAGGAGAGTCATGCGCTCAAAGCTGAAAGATAAAAAGAGAATTGTGTTTAAAGTTGGTTCGTCAACGCTGACACACGAGGAGACAGGAGCCTTGAATCTTGTCAAGATGGAGAAGTTTGTTCGCATACTGACTGATTTACATAATCAGGGTAAGGAAATTGTGGTGGTGTCATCCGGTGCCATTGCCGTTGGAAGAAAGGCACTGGGAAATATGGAACGCCCCACAGAAAGAGCGGTAAAACAGGCATGCGCAGCTGTAGGACAAATTCGTCTGATGACTGTTTACCAGAAATTATTTTCAGAATATAATCAGAATACAGCACAGATTCTGATGACTAAGATTACGATTGCCAATGATACAAGTCGTCATAATGCACAGAACACCTTTTGCGAACTTTTGAAAATGGGTGTTATCCCTATTGTGAATGAAAATGATACAGTTGCAACGGATGAGATTGATTTTGGTGATAATGATTACCTGTCAGCTATCGTTTCAGCAATTGTAGGTGCCGATCTTCTTGTGCTGTTGAGTGATATTGATGGGCTTTATACAGATGATCCGAACAAAAATCCGGATGCAAAACTTATTTCACAAGTGGATCATATTACGGATGAAATGCTGGGGATGGCCAAAGGCCCTGTCAGTGATGTGGGAACCGGTGGTATGAGTTCGAAAGTAGAGGCGGCAGGAATCGCGAATGATGCTGGTGCGGACATGGTGATTCTTAATGGTGATGATATGGAACACATCAACCAGCTGTTAGACGGAGAAGAAGTGGGAACCTTATTCACGGCCCACAAAACAAAACATTTTCATTTAAAAAATTATCTGGATCGATAATTTGAAAGAATGGAGGTTAGGTTGAAAAATCACGCTGATGCGCTGATTTTTCACACGGCTATTTGCTTCCGAGCGAAAACAAATAGCTTTGATGGCAGAAGAGAAATCGCATTCGCGAATTTCTCTTCGCCTCCGCGCAACAAAGTCGCTCGGAAATGAGGGTTAATATGGATCAGAAAAAAATCGACCGAATCAATGAATTGTATAAAAAACAGAAAGCGGGTACGATGACGCCGGAGGAGAAAGAAGAGCAATCCGCTCTCCGGGCAGAGTATATTGCGGCAGTTCGAAACAATCTTCGTGTGACACTGGAGCATACTTCCATTCAGGAACCGGATGGAACGATTCACAAGCTTCGTAAAAAGGATACGCACTGATGGACAAGAAGGAATTGCGCCGCCAGATGATACTTCGTCGTGACAACCTGACGGAAAAAGAAAGAGAGATTAAGTCTCAACTTATTATGGAGAAAATCTTGGATTGGGATGCTTTTCAGAAAGCACAAAAAATTTTGTCCTATTGTTCTTTTCGGTCGGAAGTCAATACAGAAGAAATAAATCAGCGAATTTTGGAAGAGGGAAAAGAGTTATATCTCCCGAAAACTTATCCGAAACGGCACGAAATGAAATTTTACCGGGTAATGGATATTCATGATTTGGTATGTGGCTATCAGGGGATTCCGGAACCGAGAGAAGGGAAGGCTCTTTTTGAGTCAGATGATACAGGGACCGAAGAAGGAGTTGTTATGCTGATGCCGGGTGTTGCCTACGACAGAATGGGAAACCGCCTGGGCTATGGGGGTGGATACTATGACCGCTATCTGGCAAAACACGAAGAAAAAATAGAGATAACCTGTATGTTGGCATTTGATGTCCAGCAGGCAGAAAAAATAGAAACAAAAAGTTGCGATATCCGGCCGCGTCGGATTATAACAGACAGGAGGTAGACATGGAAAAGAGGAGAGAAATGCTGGAACAACTGGGGGAGCGTGCCAAAAAAGCATCCCGTATTCTAAATCGTCTTGGTGTCAGAAAGAAGAACGAAGGCCTGGAGGCCGTGGCGGAAGCCCTAGTGGCGAATGCAGATAAACTTTTGCAAGCCAATCAGCTGGATGTTCAGAAAGCAAGAGAGGAAGGAATGAAAGAATCTCTGGTAGACCGGCTTACCATGACGACGGACCGTATAGAAGGAATGGCAGAGGGGATTCGTCAGATTGTGTCGCTGGAAGACCCGGTTGGTGAAGTGATTTCCATGAAAACGTCTCCGCAGGGGATGCAAATCGGACAAAAGAGGGTTCCTCTTGGAGTAATCGGCATCATTTATGAGTCCCGTCCCAATGTAACAGCAGATGCCTTTGGCCTCTGTTTCAAAACGGGGAATGCTGTGATTCTACGTGGTGGCAGTGATGCACTCCGTTCCAATCAGGCAATTGTGGATGTGATTCGTGAGGCTTTGGAAAGTTGTCAGCTCCCGGCAGACAGTATCCAGCTTTTAGAGGATACTTCCCATGAGACAGCAGAATGTTTTATGAGATTAAACCAGTATATTGATGTATTGATTCCACGAGGCGGTGCCGGACTGATTCGCACCGTGGTGGAAAAAAGTACGGTACCGGTCATTGAGACGGGAACCGGCAACTGTCATGTGTATGTAGATGAGTATGCGGACATTGAGATGGCAGCCAATATTATTGAAAATGCAAAAACCCAAAGACTAGGGGTATGTAATGCCTGTGAATCGCTTGTAATACATAGCAAAATAGCAAAGGAAGCTCTTCCTTTTATCTGTGACAGACTGTTTGCCCATCAGGTGGAAATCAGGGGGGATGACAGAGCCAGACAGTGTGATGACCGGATGGTTCCGGCCACCGAAGAAGATTTTGGAACCGAATATCTGGATGCCATTATTTCCGTGAAGACAGTAGACTCTCTGGAGGAGGCAATTTCGCATATTAACCGGTATAACACCGGTCATTCGGAATCCATTGTGACAGCGGATTATCACAATGCCATGACTTTTTTAAATGAAATTGATGCGGCGGCGGTATATGTCAATGCGTCTACCCGGTTTACAGATGGTTTCGAGTTTGGCTTCGGTGCAGAAATTGGAATTAGTACACAAAAGCTCCATGCCAGAGGACCTATGGGGCTTCTCGCTCTGACAACGACGAAATTTATTATTTTAGGCGATGGTCAGGTTCGCGAGTAGAAAATGAGGTGACCTATGAAAAAAATAAGGAATGGGATTCGTTTGATTCGGCTCTTTTTTCGCCTGGTATTTGAGATGATACGAAATTATCCATTTCTCAATCAAGATATTGAACATAACTTTTTGATTTGTAAGAAGATTTGTAAAAAGATTGTGAAATCTGCCAAAATCGGACTGCAGGTACATAATCCGGGAAATATACCAAAGGATGAACGCTTTTTGCTGGTTTCCAACCACAGATGTTTTTTTGATGTTGTCTTTTTGTTGGCATCGCTGGATGAGGCTGTGAGTTTTGTGGCTGCAAAAGAGTTATGGCATTATCCGGTGCTTCGTAAATATTTAGATTCTATTGGTTGTGTGGCGCTGGATCGTTATTCGCGAGAAATGTGGAAAATTAAGGAAAGTATCCGCTCCATGAAAACGGCACTGTCGGGAGGAAATCTTGTTTTGTTCCCGGAAGGGGAGTGCAGTTATCATGACACGCATATAAAGAAATTTAAAAAAGGCGGTTTCCTTGGACTAAGTAAGGAACAAAATATCGTACCAGTCTTCTTGAAAATAGATTCCCTTCGGAACATCGGCAGATGGATGATTCCTGAAGGCGATGTATCAATTTTTGTCGGACCCAATTTTACCCCGGCAGAGATTAATCAGGAACGCTGTTCGGTGAAGGAAATTGTATCATACACAAGGGAGCAGATTCTGTATCTACAGGAGATGTCCTCTAGTTGACATTTGCTGTCAAAAAAATTATAATTATAATAGTGAAGACACATATAG